>CAZMXF010000023.1:0-17983 GCA_964570015.1 uncultured Oscillospiraceae bacterium
AGAAGAGGCTGCAGACGAATGATCGAAACGGAACGACTGATTCTTCGTCCGTTTGAAGCGGACGACATCGATATCATTTTCCAAATCTACTCGGACAGCGAGACTCTGCATTACACTCCGTTTGATCCGATGAGCAGGGAACAGGCCGAAGAGCATTTGTGCAGAATCATCGAAGAAGGAAAACGCGTTCCTTGCCTCAGTTACGAACTGGCTGTGGTATTGAAGGAGAGCGGGGAGAAAATCGGCCGGACACACATCCTGATCGATCCGGAAACGGATACCGGAATGATCGGCTGGCTGCTGCTGAAGGAGCACCGGGGAAAGCACTATGCTGCTGAGATGACAGGGGCGCTTCTCTCTTATTGTTTCGATGAGCTCGGCCTTCATCGGGCGAACGCCGTCTGTAACCCGGAGAACACCGCCTCGTGGAAAGTGCTTGAAAAAGCCGGCATGCGCAGAGAAGCTCTGCTGAAACAGAAATGCCGCTATGTGAAAAACGGTGTCACCAGCTGGCAGGATGAACTGGAATATGCGATCCTGGCGTCGGAGTATAGAGCGTTGAAGATTAGTCGGTTTTCTGATATAGTTCAAAATAAGCAACAGAGGCGAACGGAATGAAAAGGGGAGGGGCGATGAAGAAAAAAATATTACTGCTTGCAACAGGCGGGACAATCGCATCCCTGCTGTCTGACCACGGCCTCCGACCGGGGCTGAACGCAGAACAGATCCTGTCTTTTGTCCCGGAAATCAAAGAGGAATGTGATGTCGACGCGGTTCAGGTCTGCAACATCGACAGCACCAATATGAGTCCCGCGGTCTGGAAGCAGATCGTCTGTGCCATAGAGGCGAAATATCTGTATTACGACGGATTTGTGGTCTGTCACGGGACCGATACGATGGCCTATACCTCGGCGGCCTTGTCCTATATGATTCAGAATTCCAACAAGCCGATCGTGATCACCGGATCGCAGAAGCCGATCAGCGAGGACAGCACCGACGCAAGACAGAACCTGATCGACAGCATCCGCTATGCATCCGACGATGCATCCGTGGGTGTGGTTCTGGTTTTTAACGGGAATGTGATCGCCGGGACGAGAGCGAAGAAGACCTATGCCCACAGCTACAATGCTTTCAGCAGTGTCAATTTCCCGGCCCTGGCCGTGATCCGGGAGCGCAGGATTATCCGGTTCATTACCCAGGCGCCTTACACGGAGCCGGTTCGCTTCGGACACCGGCTCAATGACAGCATCGTGGTGCTGAAGCTGATTCCCGGCACGAAGCCGGAACTGGTGGAATACCTCTTTCAGAATTACGACTGCCTGGTGATCGAAAGCTTTGGCGTCGGCGGGATTCCGGATAACCTGCGGGACGTGTTTTACAGTCAGATGAAGCACTGGATCTCCCGGGGAAAGATCGTCGTCATGGCGACACAGGTCGCAAACGAAGGGAGCAACATGGAGGTCTACGAGGTCGGTCAGCAGGTGAAGCAGGACTTTCATCTGATGGAGGCCTATGATATGACGCTGGAAGCCACGATCACCAAACTGATGGTTCTGATGGGGAGCTACGGCGGAGACTACGTATCAATCTGCGACGGTTTTTATAAAACGGTCAATTATGACATTCTGATACCGTCCGTACATGCACGGTAAAAAACCGGAAAAGGAGAGAAAAAAGAATGACCGATCACGAAATCTTAATGGAGCTGCTGGAAGAGAAGCGGCGGAGTGAGAAGCAAAGAAAGATTCAGCTGATCATCACGATTGTACTTGCTGCGGCCCTGGTGATCGCACTGATCTATTTCAATGTGCAGGTTTCCGCGTCCATCCGTCAGGTGCAGACCAATTTGGAGAGGGTCAACACCGCAACACAGGAAATCACGGACTTTTTCGATGGGCTGAAGAGCGCCGGGTATGAGAACGCAGAGGATGCGCTGAAAGACCTGCATGATACGACAGAGAAAATCAACGAGCTCTTTGACGCCCTCGGAGAGAACGGCGCAGAGAATCTGCAGCAGGGGATTGAAACGATGAACAGTGCCGTGGAGAAGATTGACGAGCTTTTTGACGCCCTCGGAGAGAATGGCGCAGAGAATCTGCAGCAGGGGATCGAAGCGATGAACAGTGCCGTGGAAAAGATCAACGGATTCTTTGACAGCCTGAAAGAGAACAGTATCACGCAGGGCGTGAACGATGCAAAAGACTGGTTCCTGGGCCTGTTCGAGGCTTCCTCATCGCAGTAATCCCGCAAAACAAATGAAACCGGCTGGTTTTCCCGTGAAACCAGCCGGTTTTCCATAAAACGCAAAACGTACAGGCAGTGATGGAGCATTTTCGTTGCTGCTTTTTTTAACACCCGGGTGGCGCGGAATCAGAAAGAGTACAACGAGTGCTGTACTGTTCTCCCGGTACGAGAATACTGATTTCCGGTTAATAAACAAGGTTGACGATAAAAGTACTTGAGTATCAGCTGCTTCTGTGATATAGTGGCACCGTTCTTGTAGAAGAACAACCAAAACAAAATATCGGTCATCGGAGGACAGTACGCCGTAGCGTAGGGGATCGTAAAGCGAAAGCTTTGCAGGCCGCCTGTTGGATAAGATGTCGAGTGAGCTCGGAACAAATGGCTGAAGCAGCCTTTTGTTGCCGAGCATTTTTCTTGAAGGAGGCATTGCTTTATGTCAGTCATTACTCTCACCCGGCTCACGGACGATGACCGGGAACAGTTCATTCTCGATAACCAGCGTGCATTCAAGTATGGCGCAATGGAGGAGTTCGGGATGCGGGACGATCATCTTGAGGAAGATGGAGAGATCATTTCCCGCAGAACGATCGAGAATAGCATCGACGGTGGCGTGGCCTATCGAATCCGTGAGGACGGGAGGATCATCGGAGGTATTGTTTTGAAGATCGATGAAGAAACGCAGCATAACGAACTGGAACTTCTGTTTGTCAATCCGGAAGTTCACAGTAAAGGAATCGGCAGTGCAGCGTGGCGGGAAGTCGAGCGGCTGTATCCAGAAACGCTTGTCTGGGAAACATGCACGCCCTACTTTGAAACAAGGAACATCCATTTCTATGTCAACAAATGCGGGTTCCACATTGTCGAATTCTTCAACAGCCACCATCCCGAACCGGAACCCCCAGATGAGCCGGAGCCCGACGAGCAGTACGGAAATAAGCCAATGGGAGAGCATGACGGTATGTTCCGCTTTGAAAAGCAGATGAAGCGGGAGTGACGGAAATCTCACATACTATCTCGCCTGAAGGACCACGAAAGCCGATTGAACTGGAAAAATTAATAAAGATACCCGCCTGATTGATTGGCTCATCAATCACCTGTTTTCCATTCGAACAAGGTGCTTTCATGAATGAGAACAGTGTATCTGTATGCGGTCGATCTCCTTTTGCGATAAGCCCGTGCTTCAAATCACACAGCTGATGCTCGGCAGCTCTTTCAGAAGAGTATTTTGCGCAGGTTCTCCGGCATGGAGTTGAACATCATCTGCACGACAGTTTCTGCAGAGGTAATGTTATCGTTCAGGACCCATTCCTGTGTCATACTGACAGCCCCCATGCAATAAAACCGAATACTGTAAGCAAGCTGGGTGTCGAGAAGATCGGCGCCCAGCTTCTCTTTAACAAGCTCCGTATAGCGTCGGACAAAGTACTCCAACATGTAATACCATAAGGCATTCTGGGAGGAATCTTCATACGCGCGCTTGTAAAACAGGATCTCCTGTTTCATCCTGTTCATTCCCGCAGCGGCAGAGGAAACGGAAGTGAGGTCTGTGCCGTAGGCATCTGTGCAGAACATCCAGGCCACAAGGTCATATTTGTCTTTGAAATGATAGTAAAACGTCGGCCGCTCTATGTCCGCCGACTTGCAGATTTCCGTGACGCGGATCTTGTCGATGGATTTATGTTTCATGATCTCCCGCATTTTGTCAGCAATCCACATTTTTGTGATCTCAGCCATGAAGCACCTCCAAAACTATTACAAAATTATAGAAACGTAAGAAAATCTTTCATAATTATACTTCTGTATGTGGAAACACGCAAGCTTTTTTGCTAGGATAGGGTCAGAAAAACAGGAAAGGGAATGAATCATGCATTTTACAGGAACCGTATACAGAAATCCCTACTGGCCTACCTGGCCGCTTTTGGAGATCACCCAGGGCTGCACCCACAACAAGTGCAAGTTCTGCACAATGTACAAGGAAGTGCCCTTCCGGATGTCCCCCATGGAGTGGATCGAGGAAGACCTGCAGGAGATTGCGAAGGCCGATCCCAATGCCCGGACGATCCAGCTTCTAAGCGCCAATCCCCTTGCACCGACCTATAACAAGCTTGCACCGATCTTTGAAATGATCCACAAGTACCTTCCGAAGATGGAGTACATTTATCTGGCAGGCAGAGTTACCGATTTGAGGAATAAGACGGTGGAAGAGCTCAGGAAGCTGAAAGAGCTGGGCATGCGGGAGATTTCCCTCGGCGTGGAGAGCGGCGATGACTGGACGCTGGATCGAATCCAAAAAGGTTATCACGCGGAAGACATCCTTGAACAGTGTCACAAACTGGAAGAAGCCGGAATCGATTACTGGATGACCTTCCTCAACGGTGTTGCGGGCAGATCCCACAGCCGTGAGCACGCCATTCACTCCGCAGAGATCTTCAGCCAGTGCAAGCCGATGCTGGTCGGGACCGGCGGTCTGACGCTGTTCCCGGGGACACCGCTTCTGGAGGAAGCACAGCGCGGGGAGTTTGATCCTCTCACGGAGAAAGAAATGCTGGAGGAACTGAAGCTTTTCGTCGAGAACCTGAGCTGTGACTGTTCTTTCATCACGCACCATACGGTCGCAGCGAATCTGACCGGGCCGAACTTCCTGAGCCGGAAGGAAAAGATTGTTGCCGCTCTGGACAATGCGATCAAGCACGGCGATATGGACATGATGGCCGCAATCCGTCGGAACAAGAGGACACTATAAGTTCATGGGGCAAAGCGACGGGAATAAACTGCGGCAGTATCGGGAACGGATCACACGTGCATTTTGAACGGAGGAAGATAGAATGAAGTATAACGGAACCATCTACAGACCGCCGGTGGAAGCAAGGACTTTTCTGCTTCCCATCACGGAGGGCTGCACCCATAACAGCTGCACATTCTGCAACATGTTCCAGAACGTCCCGTTCCGGATGCTTTCCACCTCCGAAGTGGAGGAATCTCTGCAGGAGGCGAGGCAAAACTACAGCAGATACTGCGATAAAGTTCAGCGGGTTTATCTGGTAGGCGCAGATCCATTCGCACTGTCCGCCAAAAAGCTTTTGGAGCGGATCGAACTCATCAAACAATATCTGCCGAACGCAGGGGTTTTCACCATGTATGCCAGGACGGACAACATCGTCTCCAAGTCGGATGATGAACTCAAGGCATTGAAGGAAGCCGGAGTGGACGATCTCTACATCGGAGTGGAATGCGGCCTGAACGATGTGCTGGAAAAGCTGAACAAGGGCTATTCCGCGGATGAAACAAGAAAGCAATGTCTTCGCCTGAACACAGTTGGAATACGGCATTGTGACCTGCTGATGCTGGGCACGGCAGGCAGGGGAAGAGGTCTGGAATGCGCCAGAGCCACCGCAGCGCTGGAGAATGAGATCAGGCCGCATATGATTCTGGTCAACACGATGTCCGCCTTTGTGGGAACAAAATTGGATGAAGATATCAAAACCGGCGCGTTTCTCCCTGCGACAGAGAAAGAAAATCTGGAGGAAGAGCGGGAACTCCTCGCCGGACTGGAACTGCCGGATTGCTATTTCTGGGCACTGCACCCGCTGGACTCGGTGAAGCTGGACGGGATCCTTCGAGAAGAAAAGCAGCAGATGCTGGATGAGCTGACACGGAGCATTAACCATGTCGAGGAAAACGTGATCAGCCGGACTTCAAGAGTGGGTACACTATGAGCGGTTTTCTGATTCAGCAGAGTCAACACTCCGATATAAGAAAAACATCCCGGTTACCCGGGATGTTTTTCTTATACAAATATTTAATGATTTTAAAGTGCAGAGGAGTGAGTCGAATTAAAGATACCGGGAAGCCATATGACCGGCATGAATTGCGGTCTGGATATTGGACGGCGCATCACAGCCTGCGCACACAACGTCAAATCCGGCGGCCTGGATTTCCTCGGCAAGTGCAGTATTGGGAATCATATCCCAGCACTCGAACACGGTATCGGCAGAAATCTGCTTTTCAATTCCGCTCGGGACCAGTTTGAAGGAAACGCCATCTCCATTAACAGCTGTTACAGAGGCGTTGTTCCAGATTTTGACGCCATGGTTGTAGAGATGGGCTTTTACATACATGCGCACCCAGTAAGACTGCTCTTTGTCAACACTCTTTTCCTCACCTTCATGGATCATCGTAACGGTCTTACCCTTGGCGATCAGGTACTGGGCAAGGTCGGTAGCCTGGAGATTCGCACCGAGGATGACAACGTGATCTCCCATCTTACCCTCATTGAAGGTGTCCATGCTCATGACGTTGTCACCGGAGAAGCGGCTCTCCCGGCTGCCGCCGACGGCTACGATCACGGTATCGGGGTTCTCGGCCTTAACAGTCTCGACATCAACCGTTGTGCCGGTGTGCACGTCAACACCAAGCAGCTCCATCTGGCGGGTGAAATAAGCTCTCAGATCAGTGAAGCGCTCATGGTTGCCCTTCATGGCCTGCGCAATCATCGTCATCCCGCCGAGCATTCCGGATTTCTCATAGAGGCTGACTTTATGCCCGCGGGCTGCCGCGACGCGTGCGGCTTCGAGACCGGCAGGACCGCCGCCGATGACCATGACCTTCTTCGGTGCATCGGTGGGAACAAGCTCATATCCGTCGGGCATCTCCTCTGTGTAGGCATACTGCGTCGTTGCGTTTACACGGCAGTATTCGGGCTCTCTGCCCTGAATGCCATGGCAGTGGAAGCAATGCATGCAGGGGGCGATTTCATCACGTCGGCCACTCTGCAGTTTGTTCGGGAGCTGCGGATCAACTGTCAGAGCACGGGTCATAAAGACAACATCGATTTTACCGTCACGGATGGCGTTGTTGATCAGATCAGGAGCAAGACGTGCATCCATTACGCTTGCGCAGCCGACAGGCACGCTGACAGCCTCTTTGATTTTTGCGGCGAGAGGGATGAAAGCGCCGACGCCTTCATGGGAACCGTCCATCAGACCGGCCCAGTGTTTGCTGTAATCAAACTGGGTACCGTAACCGGTGGTGCCGTGGGCCTTATATACACAGTGGTTGGTGTCGGTTGCCCAGCAGTTTGCTTCCAGCCCGCTTGTAGCTACACGGACTTGGACAAGATCCGCGCCTGCGGCTTCCAGTGTCTTTGCCAGATACTGCGCCTCTTCGGGGATAATAAACTGGTCGTTTGCGCCGAGGGCTTTATCATTTTCTTCCATGGCATTGATCAGCACAAGAATACCAAAGTCGTCACCGACCTGGGCACGCACTTCCTCAACGATCTCCTTGAAGAAGCGTACCCGGTTTTCCTCTGTCTGAACACCGTATTCATCTTCACGTTTGTTATAGCTGCGTGTGACAAACTGGTTCAAACCGTCATTCGTGGCACCCTTGAGCTCAATGCAATCAAACCCTGCCTGCTTCAGACGCAGTGCGCCTTCACCGTATCCTTTGACGATGTTATGCAGTTCTTCCAGTGTCCACGCGTTCGCATCTCCGGGATCCATCGGATTTCCGATGCCTACCTGTGTGCCGATATAGGCGCCGCCTTCATGAACGCGGTCGGCAACCTTTTTGATTTCGGCGATGCCTTCCTCATAGGTGGCTGTTTTCAGCTGAGAGAACTGATTGATTCCGAATCCGCCGGTGACACCGTCTTCCAGAATCACCAGAGCGGCGCCGCCGTCTGCAAAGCGCCCGTAGTAGTCGATGGTGTTCTGAGACATTTCCACGGCATTGCGAGGGAGCGTGTCCGAACCGGCAGCAGACTTGATGATTCGGTTCCGAAGCTTCATCGGGCCGACCTGAATCGGTGAAAACAACTCAGCAAAATCTGTGGTTGCGCTTTCCAGGTCGTCCGCCTGCGGATTAAGTTGGGTCCATGCGAGTACGTCTGCAGGGGCTGCTGGTGTGACAGCGGCTTCGGTACCGGCTGCGGCGGCAACATTTTCCTTTGAGCCGAGGATGCCTGTGGCTGCAAGGCCGACTGCGCCCGCGGCCATTCCTTTAATAAAATTGCGTCTCGAAATATTAATGCTCATAATTGCCTCCTTTAAAAATGTTGATTGTTTCGCTGTTTTCATTTTAACACATTACGAACCAAAGCCGAATTAAAGCTGGTGTATTCTCACTAAAGATTCACTTAAGGCTTTAATTCGGAATTGTCCTCCTGAGGCAAATAGGGTATACTTCTGCTATGAAGCTGAGAGAAGGTGTCTTGGTATGAAACACAGCCAATGGCAAGTGTTCAGTGTCCTTGCAGTACTGATATTTGCATTCATGCTTGCCCGTGGTCTTTATCGGGCCAATGTAAATTCACCGAGAATCAGCCTGACGGAGCTGACAGAACTGAAGGAAATACCGAAAGGGGGCCCGTTTCTTCTGGAAGGAGGCCAAATTACTGAAGATGCAGACGGCGAGACGGTGTTTCTACTCTCGTTTCACTACGCGGGTGACGGATGCCTTTATTTTCCATATGCGGATTCTGCCGTCATTAACGGCAGACAGTCAGCAGAAAGAATGTATCGAGGATATGTGGCAAATCTGAAAGCAGACACGTCAAACGGCGGCGACTACAGCGTAAAAATAGCAGGAGACAGGACTTATCTTCCAACAAACAGATCTGTTTATTTTGGAAGCGAACGGCAGATTTCAGACTTCATTGGCAGTTCCCTGGAAGGGAACGCCTATATTCAAGGCTTATGTTTTGCGATTGTACTGCTTTCTCTGGTGCTCTGGCTGTTTAAGCCGAGTGAGAAGTATCTGATCTGGCTTGCCCTTCTGGCTTTTTTCCGTGGCAGTTATTACCGTTTCAAAGTCCTGCTTGGAGCGCTGACCTGGATACCGGTGTTCTCGTTTTTGAATGGGCCCACCGTCTATCTGGTTTTATTCGAACTGTTATCTGCTTTCTTTCAATATCAGATTCTTAAGAGCTTTGTTTCTGTAAAACTAGGCCGGGTCCCAATCATGTGGTTTGCATGCGCAGCGGTTTTCCCTGTTCTGATACTGCACTCACACGCCTTCGCGTCGTCCGTTTCGAGCATTATCTTCTTCTCAGTCGTATATCTGGGCTTCCTGATTTGCTTCCTGAGGTTTCCGGACGAAGCAGTCGTAGAGAAAATGCTTCTCATCAACTCATGGGTGTTTACAGTTGTTCTGAGAATGTTCGATGAATTCTGCGAACTGGGCCTGATCCCCGTCGGAGACATCAATCTGAAATACCGTCTGCGCGGACTGGTATCGGTCATCTTTATTCTTGCCTTCTTTGTGGTGGCCGGGAAGCGCTTTGCACAAAAATTCCAGGAGGCGGATGATCTGAACGTCCATCTGGAGGAAGAGATCAAGAAAAAAGCGCAGCAGCAGACGCTGTTTGTCAGAAGTATGCTCCACAATCTGAAAACCCCTCTGTTTTCTCTCGGCGGATACAGCGATATGGCATTAAGTTCCGTGGAGAAAAATCCCGAACGGGCGATCGCATATATGAAAAAAGCCCGTGAAAAGGCAATTTTCGCAGGCGAATTGATGGATCATATTTTTCTGGTAACACAGATGGAATCGGATATGGTACATTTGCAGTTTGCTCCGGTCAACTTGAGCACACTTCTGAAGTCAGTTTCCGAAACGCCTACATCCGGAATGGAGAGCAGAAATCTCGACCTGCATTTTGACGTCCCGGACAATATTTACCTTCAGGGAGATCAGCTGTATCTCAGGCAGGCGTTTCAAAACATTGTGGACAATGCAAGAATCAATACACCTGATGGAGGCAGCATAAGAATCTGGACGGAACAGAAACCCGGCCAGGTGACGGTTCATATTGCTGATACCGGCTACGGGATCGCATCCGAAGATCTGACCAGAATATTTAATGCGTATTATTCCAACCGCCATGAGGGCCAGAAGAGTTCGGGGCTCGGGCTGTACATTACATCCGAAATAATCAAACGGCACCAAGGGACAATCAGCGTAGAGAGCACACCCGGGGAGGGGTCAGATTTTGCAGTTCAGCTACCCTGTGAACCGGAGATGCTTCCATCTGAGAATATATAGCCATCCCGGAGATGTGTTCTGATGAATACCGGCTTCAGCGGATCGTCCTCAATTTTCTGTCGCAGATGACTGACGTGGACGAACAGTGCTCGGACATCGCCGATGCTCGGCCGCTGCCAGACTGCCTGGTAGATCTCATCAAAAGTAATAAAGCGCCCCGGATTGCTCATAAAATAGTAAAGGAGTTCATACTCGGTAGGAGAAAGGTTCAGCTTGCTCCCATTCTTACGAACAGTTCTGACAGAAGTATCCATTTCAAGCGGACCAACGCGAAGAACCGGATGCTCTGTGCGGATCGTCTGTGCCCGCCGCAGGTTGGCCTCGATGCGGGCAATGAGGACAGCAGGGCGGAAAGGCTTTACCAGGTAGTCATCTCCGCCCATATTCAGTGCTCTCACAATGGTTTCGTCATCATTGATGCAGCTGATAAAAATGACGGGACAGTTGGAGACGGTTCTCAGCTCCGCACAAAAGTCGATCCCGTCAATACCAGGAAGCTGGATATCCAGCAGGACAAGGTCAAAGCGACGCATCTTTATGAGATTGCGTGCCTGTTCTGCGCTATGGGTAATCGTTACGTTGTATTCCTCTTTCTCCATCAGATAGAATTGAAGAATCTCGCAGATTTCCTCATCGTCTTCAACAAGCAGAATATTGACCACAGGTAACACCTCCCGGTAAGTATTTTATCGCTTCTGAAAACTATTATATGCTTATTCGGGCTGGAAACCAATGGTGAATTTCTGAAATTGCAGATCTGGTTCTTCTTTTTGGAGAATAATAGCCAAAATTGACATTTCACCCAAACCACATATACCGTTTCCGCATCCGTATTGCGCCAGGGCAGATGGGCATATAAAGGAAAAAACATGATCTACATTATTCGACATGGCCAGACAGAGCAAAATAACCGGAAGATTTTGGCGGGCAGGGCAAACTATCAGCTGAACGAGACCGGAATCGCTCAGGCACTGGAAGCCGGCAAATGGTTGCAGGAGAAGAAGATCCATCTTGATCTTATCATCTCCAGTCCTCTGGATCGTGCCTTAAAAACAGCGGCACTTGTAGCGCCCGATGCAGAAATACAAGTGGACGAGCGCCTGATCGAGATGGAGTTCGGCCCATATGAGGGGATGGATCTTACACATCCGGCTCCGGAGGTCAGCTTCTTCTTCCGTGACTTTGAGCATCATCCGGCCCCGGATGGAATGGAGCCGCTGTCTGAAATCACCGCAAGGCTCGGCTCCCTTCTGGAAGAGCTGAAGCCTATGGCTCAGGAGAAGAACATTCTGCTCTCAACCCATGCGATTGCCATGAAAGGGGCACTCTCCTACCTGACACCACCGGAAAGGGGCAGTTACTGGCCCAAATATATCGAGAACTGTGCCATCTATCGGACGGAGGTCATAGGCGGAGCGTATACAGAGCCGGTCCAGATCCGATAGGCATACCGTACCGAAAAATAACAGAAGATGTGCAGCACATGGCCTGTTTGCAACACAGGAATTCAACCACCCTGACCTGCGGGACGGAGATAGAAAGCTGAACATATGTGAATTGCCCTGCGGGATCATTATGCGATCCGGCAGGGCTGCTCGCTTTCAAGGCAAGTCATTCAAATGATCAATCAAATATCGGATAAAAGTCTTCGCTGCTACGGACAGTTCATTCCTGTCTCTTGAAAGTATGCTGATTCGTCTCGTAATCATCGGTTAATTCATTTGCTCCTTGTACGCCGATCCCCAATTCTCCATTGCCTTGATGATCGGACGCATAGATTCACCGAGTTCCGTCAGCGAATACTCCACGCGGGGAGGGACTTCAGGGTAAGCCTTGCGGATCACGATGCCGTCGTCCACCATGGAGCGAAGCGCCTCGGTCAGCGCCTTCTGGCTGATGCCGTCGATGCTCTTTTGCAGCTCGTTGAAGCGCCATGGACGCGCGAGAAGATTGCGCATGATGAGCAGCTTCCATTTGCTTCCAATCAGCGAGACCGTCGTAGCTACCGGACATTCGGGAAGAATATCTTCCTTGGATCTCATGCTTTACACCTCCAAAACTTTAAAAAAGAATGTTACAGTCAAATCATACTGTAACATGCGCTTGGCGGCAAGCACTATTTTACACAGTTACAAAAAAGTGCGTACTTGCGGAGATCGTGTGTCCTCCGTATACTGAACACAGCAATTCCAAGGAGGCAACACCTATGTTTAGCAGAAACACGAAGAAAAGAACACGCTTTTCAGATTTTCTCTCCGGAGACTACGCACGGGATTATGTCTACCAGGACATTCCTTATACCGGGCAGATCGACCGGGCGGCAAAGCTTCTCAGCGAAGCGGACTATGTGCTGCTCGGGGCAGGAGCTGGGATGAGCACAGCGGCTGGCGCGGAATATGGCGGCAGATTCTTCGAGGAGAACTTCGCCGAGTTCCAGAAGATCTACGGCAAGGGGCCATACATGCAGGATATGTATTCTGCCGGCTTCTATCCCTTCCCCGATCAGGAGAGCAAGTGGGGCTATTGGGCGCACCAGGCGCTGCTGGCCGGGATCGACCTGGACGTGACACCGCTGCACAAAACCCTGCTTGATGCGCTCACAGGCAAAAAACTCTTTCTGCTCAGCACCAATGCCGATCACCAGTTTGAAAAGGCAGGGCTCCCCGCAGAGAAAATCTTCCAAACACAGGGAAGCTATCGGTTGATCCAATGCAGGCGCGGCTGCCATCCCAAAACCTATGACGCGGAGGCCCTGTTCCGGCAGATGGAGCGGGAACGGGTAGATGGCAGGATCCCTCATGAGCTGGTTCCAAAATGCCCGGTCTGTGGCGGAGAGATGACGATAAACCTGCGGGTAGACGATCACTTCGTGGAGGACGAGAACTGGCATGACGCCGAGGAGCGCTTCGGATGTTTCCTCTCGGAGTGCAAAGACAAGAAAACCGTTCTGCTGGAATTGGGCGTGGGCTTCAACACTCCAACCATCATACGCTTCCCATTTGAAAAGTTGGTACGTGAGCACGAGAACATTACCTTGATTCGCCTCAGTCGCAGCAAGGCTATGGTCCCGGCCGGTCTCGGCGACCGCGCCGTTGGTATCAATGCAGACATGGCACAGAGCATCGAGGATATCGCTGCGAAGCTTAGATAAGCCTCCGTTACAAAATGGCGCGTACTTGTGAAGAAAACAGAAAAAACAACATAAGAATACCGAGCCAGTCCGGAAACGGAAAGGCTCGGTGTTGTTTTTGTTCAGTAAAGCAGATTTTGATAGATTCGCAGGTTTTCATCCCCATGGACGCAGAATATGATCTTTTCCATGCTGCCGGCTTTCAGATACTCCCGAACGGTATCAACGGCGATCCGTGCGGCCTCGTCCTTAGGAAAGCGGAAGACGCCGGTGGAGATGCAGCAGAAGGCCACGCTTTTGAGGTTCTTTTCCTCTGCCAGTTTCAAGCAGGAGCGGTAGCAGGAGGCAAGAAGCTCCCTGACATCATCGGTAAGTGGGCCGGTGATGATGGGGCCGACCGTGTGCAGGACGTGTTTCGCCGGAAGGTTGTAGCCCCTGGTGATCTTCGCCTGTCCGGTGGGTTCCTCGTACCCCTGTCGAGACATGATCTCTGCACATTCTTCACGAAGCTGCAGGCCTGCCGCGGAGTGGATAACATTGTCGATGCAATTATGCCCCGGGCGAAAACAGCCAAGAAGTTGAGAATTGGCCGCGTTTACAATGGCGTCCGCGTCCAGACGGGTGATATCTCCCTGCCAGAGGATGATGCGTTTGTCAGAAGGGACAGCAGGAAGCTCCGAGACATGCACGACGCCCTTGGCCTCCCGCTCTGCGCCGAGAAGCGCATCCTGTGCCTCCAAAAAACGTGGAGACAGCGCCCGGGGCTCCCGGACGTTCATCAGGCAGCGGAGGAAATAACGCTGACTTTCCGCATCGGATGAGATGCACTTTGCTTCCTGCCGGTACTGCGGCATCTCTGCCAGCAGCGCCTCATTCAGAAAATGAATTCGTTCGCTTTGTTTCATCGTTCGGTCACATCCAAGATTGTAACAGCTCCTTTTGTGATTGCTTTATTATATCCGCAGTTGAGGTTGCCGTAAAGTACGCACAAAAAAGTAACTGCGCTTATAGGTCTTTATCTCTGTATAGTATCTTGATAAGAGAGTATATAAAAAGCTTGCATTATACGGACTATTCCCTGTTTCCGGGCTATCGTAAATTGTGCACCCGATTTTTGGTCGGGTGCATTTTGGGTACATCGTGTACTCGTATCAATATACCTCAGAATTGGGATCTGCTGCTAACGAGTAGCATAGGTGTAAGGGGAACCAAGTTGAAAAGACCACATCAATGGAATTTCACTCCAGAGATGTGGCCTTTTCTTTTATTATGCCGCTTGAAGGCGCCGCAGAACCACTGTTACCATAGTGTTCTTAACCCGCGCGTCTTTCGGCAGTCCTTATTGCATCCTTTGTTCAAAGGATTAGTATGACAGAAAAAAGATCAGATGGCGTTGGTTTCCTTTTCGGCACGCCACTGGGAATAAGCGTTGAGTTCCTGCTCGTCGATCAGAAAGGCGGCAGCGAAGACGGCCAGATCATCGGCATAGCCGACAACCGGAATATTGTCCGGAATCAGATCTTTCCCTTTCAGCAGGTAAATAATAGCAGCAACCAGCGTGACGATGACTTTCGGAGAGACGTTGGTATACTCCTTCGTAATATAGCTGCGTATCATGGAAATCATCAGCGGAACTCTGGACAGAGCTTCGCCCGCAACAGGAACTTCTTTCATCTTTTCCTCAAACTGCTGAAGGAGTTCTTCGAGTTTGCCGGGGTTCTTAATCAAGTCTTCTGCCTGGCCGGCAAAACCGGCGAGCGCTTCCTTTGCTTTTTCAAGATCCATGTTACTTGTCCTTTCTTTTGTATTATTTCGGAGCAGGGATTGCGTGGTGTATGTTGCGCTAACGTGTTACGCCAGTCTGGCTCTCAGCATTTCCACACTCAGTCTGCTCTGCCGAGTGTATTCTGCCATTCTTTCTTCGGCGGTGTGATGACGGAACGAGGATGTGTTCGCGGCATCGACTGCGGCTTTCCAATAGATCTGTCCGCAGACCGGGCAGAGCATGGAGCCGTCTCTTCTTAAATTCTTCTTTTCCAGTCTTGTATTACAAAGCTTGCAAGTGATCATTTAATATCTCCCTGGTTTCGTGAAATGCGTTTTCGGCCTCTTAGGCGTCGAGCGACTGAGGGGCCGGCGCTGTGTGCTGAATCGGAATATGAAGTTCCTCCAGCCTGATCAGGAAATCGTCATCCGGCTTCGGAGTGCTCTTTCTTCTCTCCAGCCACAATTCAACTGCATCCATCTTTATCCCTCCACAGTTTCATTCTGGTTTCCCGTATCTTGTACACAACGGTCGTGATTATACACCAGATCGAGTGGAAAGTCGATAAAAACAAGGAGACAAAAAAGAGAAAAATAGTTACGCCGTTTTTCTCATGGGTAAGCTTTTCTTAACTTTCGGCAAAGGGCCATTCTGTCCGGCTTACTTCTCCGCAGAAGAGACGGACAGCAGGATTCTCGGTGTCGCTGCGCCAGGCAAGAGAGTAGGACATACGGCAGACAGGCGTGTCATACTCCACATATCGGAGCGGAATGCTGTCCTGCCGGAAGGAAATCGGGAGGGAGGTCAGGCCGATCCCGGCAACAGAGAGCGCCAATGCCACATCCGGCTGATCAACAAAGTGAAATTGCTCCTGCCGAATACCGGAACGGATCAGGTTGGCGATCAGCTCGTTCATACAGACAGATGGATGATTATTCATCACAATCGTTTCGTTTTTCAAATCATCAATCGTCACGCGGTCTCTGTCAGCAAGTGGATGAGACAGCGGAACGGCAAAACAGGTTTTCTCCTGAAACAGAGGCAGAGAGGAAAGCCGAACTCTGTCACGCAGCTCAGAGTTCTCTACGAAGGCAACGTCTAGCGTGCCGAGTTCCAGATAATCTGCCAGTTCTTTGATCTGCTGCTGCAGGATGGACACTTCGATTTCCGGATGCCGACGGGTAAACACCGCAATGAAGCTGTGGATCCCGGCCCAGTTGATGAAGCCGTGATAGCCGATGGTGAGACGTACTTTCCCATATTGGCAGGACAGCGCTTTGTCAAGAAGCCGGCGGTAGCTGTCCATCATATGGAGAAACCCGGTCTGCATGATTTTTCCGGCCTCTGTCAGACGAATCCCGCTGCTCTCCCGCGAAAAGAGCGTGATCTGCAGCTCTCGCTCCAGTTCGCGGATCTGGAAGGAGATCGCAGGCTGGGTGACACACATCTTCTCTGCGGCTTTGGTCATACTGCCGGTTTCAGCGGCGGCAAGAAAGCATTCGATCCTGTAAAAATCCATGAAGGTTCCTCCCGCAATTTCTCTGTATACAGTATAGCATAAATGGGGATGAAATGGATGAAAAAACGGAATAACAGGCGCTATCCGGAACCGAAATCCCGGACAGCGCCCGTTTGTCCTGTTACTTTTGAATGAAAAGGAACATCTGCCTGGGATCAGGCGTTTGCTGCGATGTGCTCTGCGGCAGCTTTTCCGCTGAACACGGCAAAGCCCTGGCAGGATCCTTCGCAGATGCTGACGTCGTAGGAGTCGCCGTAGATGCCGCCTGCGTCGCAGCCGATCGCATAGAGGTGCGGAACCGGCTTGGCATCAGCGTCGAGGACCTGAGCGTCCGGGGTGATCTTCATGCCGCCGACGGTGGTAAAGATACCGGCATAAAGCTCAAAGGCATAGTACGGGCCGCTCTCCAGCGGGAAGAGATACTGGGCGTCCTTGCCAAACTCTTCATCCACACCATTGGCGCAGTAGCCGTTGTACTTCTCAATGGAAGCCTTCAGCTTGTCGGCGTCAAGACCGAGTTCCGCGGCGACGTCGTCGAGGGTTTCCATCGGGCCGTGGACATGCGGGCTGCCCTTGTCCTTCTGGGCCTGGAACTGCTCCCAGAGCTGGGTGAGGGGCTCACCGGCGTGGATATACTCACCGCAGCCGAAAGTGCCGCCGTTTTCATACATGTTGTCCATCTGGGCCTGGGTCACGATGGAGATGACGCGGTCCTGCATGCTCTGGGCATTGCCGGAGAAGCAGAAGTTGCGCTCGGCATAGTACTCGTTGACGAAACGGTCGCAGTTGCCGTTGATCCAGAAGTAGGGCTGGAACGCAGAAGCGCAGTAGAGGTGGGTGCCGTACATGACACCGGGGATGCAGCCGCCGTAGAACACCAGGCATCCGGGGGACGGAGCCATTGTGCCGCCGGCCTGACGGGCCGCATTGATGCCGAAGCCGTTGCGGCCGCCGGCGCCCATCGGGTCGATGCGGTCCGGATTCTTGCCAAATTCGCGGATCATGTCGGGGTTGTCGGAATAACCGCCGGTTGCGAGGATGACGCCCTTCGCGGCGTTGTACTGAATGTACTTGTCCTCTTCCTTGGCGATGATGCCGGTGACAGTGCCGTCTTCGGCCTGAATGATGTTGACGCCTTCGCTGCCGAGAACCAGCGTGGCGCCGGCTTCGGTGACAGCCTTGGTCAGGTTGTCGACATAGGTTCTGCCGGAGATCTGACCTTCCTCATACTTGTACTGGTGCCAGGTGTTGTACACGTTGTCGCACATGGTGCCGGTTC
>CAZMXF010000024.1:0-16959 GCA_964570015.1 uncultured Oscillospiraceae bacterium
TCCAGTGCCTCCTGCGTGGTAGGAACTAGAGGAGCCATCTCCATTAAGGTTTTATCAGGAAAAATTGTATAAGCCGGCAAACGCTTTTCAGCTGCAATGGATGATCTCAGCCCCCTCAGTTTGTCGAAAAGCTCATAATCCGTTTGATCCATATTTATTTCTCCATTCACCTGACAAGTATTGTTTGATCGTTAACACAGAATTCTGTCGAGCTCTGCGGACAGTCGTTCTCTTTCTCCGCTTCCATTTGTTCTGAAACGCAACAAAGGAATGCCGTACATTGCAAGAATATGATTCTTTAACTTATCCCGTTCTGCCTGTTTTGTTCCTTCTTTGTGATAGTGAAAACCGTCTACTTCGATAGCCAATAGCGGCACCTTACTAACCCTGTTAAAAACCAAAAAATCCAAATGTGACAGACCAGTGTTCACAAATCTCTGTTCTTCAATATTCATTCTTGACAAGTCTCGGAAAAGACGGTTCAGGTGCTGATGACATATAACTCCAAGGGCAGCGTCGTCTCTTCGCTCCAGTTCTTCAAGAATGAGTCCATACATTAGATTCTCTGAGTCGAACTCTGAGATGCGCTTGTGTTTCTCCAGGTATTTGCGTCTGCTCTCAGCATATTGATCATACAGGAAGTCAAAAACCGAGCTTATTTCACTGTGCTGAACATCACAATTGTTATATCGAATATAGCCGATCAGATCTCCAACATTACTCCCCACAGGCTGCTCCTGATCTGCTGTAACAATGATCAGTTTTTTCTTTGCACGGGAAACTGCCACATTTAGCAAATTAGGATCATCAGAAAACTCTGTTACTATGTCATCCACAGTTGAAAGAATGATGACATCTTTCTCTCTTCCCTGGAATTTGTGTACTGTCGCAATTTCGATCTCCGGATCCGCCAGTTCTTTTATCAGTTCCAAGACTTGGTTGCGATATGGCGCTATAATTCCTATTTGATTCTTAGAATAATTTAGCTTTGGAAGAATCTCTTTACGAATAACCTCGATTTGCCGTAAATTCATGTGATTTCGCTCATGTTTTCCGGCAACTGTCGTTACCAGCTGCAGTGCAGATGTACTGTCCTGATCGGTCATGACAATCAGTTTTCCCTGATAGAACTTTTCATTGCAAAATCCTATAATCTGAGGATGACAGCGATAATGTTCACATAATGTGATCTTAGGAACTCTGTCGACAAGCAATGTGCAAAGGGATTTCAAAAAGCTGTTTTCTGTAAAATCATAGGATTTCGGTATCCTGTGCTTTCCGAAGATGTAGTCCATTTGATTCTTCTGTAGAGAAGTAACAACATTGGGCAGTTGTTTTGTGTCGCCTACAATGACGGCATTTTTCGCGCAGGATACCGCCAATGTCCCGGTTGCGACATCAACCTGTGAGGCTTCATCCATAATGATGTAATCGAACTGTGCGCTTTTCCCAAGGCTACTACGGGCAGTATAAGTTGTGCTCAGAACGACCGGATACTCTTTCAAGAATTCATTCGGGTCTTTCCAAAGAGCGTCCAGTGGAAAAACTATACGTTCGCTTTTGTAGTCATAACGTTTGGCCAGTCTTGAACGGAAGCACTTCATGGACATTTCGGTAAACGCTTTCATCATTGTGTCTGCATCGATACTGGCCAGTTTATCCTCGATAGCAACAATTTTAGACTGGATTTCATCTATTTTGACGTTGTAATACAGTCCCTGCAATTTGCTGAGCACATCAGAAGGATTCCTTTTTAGCAATTGTCTGATGCTGATTCCATGAGAGAAGTACCGGACAATCCGATATATGAGTCCTGCTCTCTTGTTTCCTTCTTGAATATCCTGATATTCCTGCCAGAACTCCATCAACTTTTCTGAAGAAATTGTTTTCTTGGAAACAAAAAGATCGTTATCGGCAACCATGCCATTATAATGTTCTTGCTCTAATTGAATCGTATGTAGTTCCTGCTTGAGCTCGGCTAAGAGATTCTTATCTCTGAACACTTCCTGTAGTTCTCTAGATTTTTCCTGTAAGCAGGCAAGGAACTCCGACGAATCATACTCACTGCTTTCCCATGCTGAAAGATCCGGATATACGCCCGTTTGGGAGTTTACAAATTTCTGTTTTCTCTGCTCGTTTCCCAACTGTGCAACAATAAAGTCAACTTTGTACTGTGCAGATGCCATTTTTTCAATGATGTTATCAATCGCTGAATTATTATTGCTGACAATCTGTACCGTCTTTCCCTGTAAAACGAGGTTTGCGATAATGTTCAATATAGTTTGTGTCTTCCCTGTTCCAGGAGGTCCCTCAATCACGCTGATACGATTGGCCAGCGCGTTACAAACTGCTTCATACTGGCTTGCATTGCATCCAAACGGAAAGATAGGAGCTGTAGAGTCAAGATCTGTCCCTGATTGATATTCGTCAGGGTTGAGGTAAATCGCAGCTACTGTTTCGTCGCTAACATAATTTATCTTTTCATATTGTTTTGTGAGAATAGCTGTATCATCTTCCGTTCGAACGCTGACACAGCTGGCCACTTCTCTCAAGTATTCGAATACCTGTTTTGCTCCGAAGTGATCCAAGACCGATTTGCTGATTTCCAACTCGTCAAGGCAGTAATCATGCTCGTAGGCATTGGAAAAGCAGATATGCCAGTATTCTTTACCCGCTCCTTTGAAAGCAAATATCGCTGAGATATTATCAAGCAGCTTTCCCTCATAGCGGACCTGGTAGTTATGTGGTTTCAGGCTGACCGGGTCCTTTAGGAATGTCACATTTTGAGCTCCATAAGGGTAAGTCTTTCCGTTTTTAAACGTGATATCCCACTTTTTCGTAAGAGCATTGAATTCACAGTTGATAACATCAGAAGAGACCGGTCTGCCCTTAGCAATAATCATGTTGGTTCTTGCGTCCATACAGCTCAGTCTCTCCTTCTTGATGGTTTATTGTTCATATAATCCTTTGATCTTTTATCTTAGTGTTCTTATCATACGCTGACGCTTCCATGTCTTATTATAATATATGGGTATCGGCTTTAATCAGCAGACTACAAGAAAGAGTATTTTTGATTTTTCTCTGCTTAGCTTTGTTAAAAAAGAACGATAGTGGTATTCTTTAATTCAAAAATCTGACAGTTGTTCGTATCCGCTTATGTATGCTTATGTATAACACTTTTGAAGTGTACCTGTGATAGGCACGAAATCGAAATAACCAACTATCTTGCTTTCGGTCTGGCACTTAATTCGAGGTCGATTTAAATAAGCCTGCCTCCAGCTGATCAGGCTCTGATACTTGTACACGCTGTTCATGAAATCAGACAGATGCTAAACTGAAAATGGGGAAGCCGTCTCCAGCTTCCCCTGTGGCACCCATGAGGGGATTCGAACCTCCGACCTACCGCTTAGGAGGCGGTCGCTCTATCCTGCTGAGCTACATGGGCATATAGACTTTTTTGCAGCTTGGGTATTGTATCGCAGTTTCAGCCGCTTGTCAACCTTGAAAGCAGATCCCGGAGCTCTGTCTCGGTCAGGAGAGCAGATACCGCCTTCTTCAGATCGGCCTGACTGATGCCGGCAGGCAGATCGAGGCTCACGGCCAGTTTCTTTCGAAGGTCCGCAGATCCGGCCTTCCCGGTCAATCCAAGAGAATAAAACAACACGGATGTGGCCCAAGGGACGCTGTCGTTTTCTGTTGCACCGGCTCTCCTCAGAGCTTCGAGGAGGATCTCCGGCCTCATCCCCTCCACGCCGAGCAGCCCCTGCCTGGATGGCTTCGCCTTGCGCTTCTCTTTTCCTTCCACGGCGGGCACATAGGCCTGACGGATGCGGTCCTGTGGCAGCAGGCCCTTCAGCTTGTTCCGGATCACGAAGCCCGCTCCGTCCGAATCCGTCAGAATGATCAGGCCCCGCTGTTCTGCCAGCATACGGAGTGCCTCGACCTTCTCCGGATGGTGAAAGATTCCAAAGCCACCGGTCTCAAAAATCAGCGCATCCACCACCTGATTGAGTGCGTTCCGGTCATAACGTCCTTCAACGACGATCACTTCTCGCAGTCTCGGTTTCTGTTCAGGCATCGGACACCTCAAGAATGATGCGCATCAGCGTCTCCTTCAGCAGAACCTTTTCATCCGCTCCCTCGGATTTCAGGCGGTAATCTGCGTTCTCACAGAGTTCGATGGCATGGCGCAGCTGCTCCGGTCGGAAGTTTCGTGCAGAATTCAGGAGCCGGCGTGCCATGAACTCGTACTTGATGTTGCAGAGCTCCATCACGCTCGCGGTATCTCCGGCGTCGGCAGAGATCAGGAGCCTTCGAAACTGGTTGGACAACAGTGATAGAATTGCCGGGACACTGGTATCGCGCTGCTCCAGCAGATCCGCGAGCAGCCCGGAAGCCGTGTTAAAGCGACGCTCCGCCAGGGCGTCGGTCAGATCAAAGATATCCGACTCGGCAATCCTGGTCGCCACCGCGTTTACATCGGCTGCAGTTACCTTCTCCCCCCGTGCATAGGTCGCGATCTTCTCGATCTCCGGGATCAGTGCTTTCATCTGATCGCCACTGAGATAGATCAGCCTCTGCGCTGCCTCCATCTCCACGCCTTTTCCGTAAAAGGCAAATCGGCGGGTAATCCAGCGAAACAGCATATTCTGGTCCTGGACTGTGAAACGGATCTCAGCCGCGTTGGCGCGAAGGAATTTGACGAGCTTGCTTTTTCCGTTGGGTTCCTCCCCCTGGTTCAGTCGGAACGCCACCGTGCAGTAATCCGGAATATCCGAGAGGACCTCGATCAGTCGGTCAGCGTCTCCCGGCTTATTGTAGTCGAGATCACGAATCTCGATCAGGCTGCGTTCCGAGAAAAAGGGCAGCGTATCGATCGCATAGCGCAGCTCCGCAGGGTCGACCTGGGCTTCCTTAAAAACACGGATCTGAAAATCCTCGCCTCCGTCCGGGCAGCAAATCTCCCGCAGGGTGTTCAGGAAGCTATCCCTCAGATACTCCTCTTCTCCCCAGAGAAAGTAGAGCCTGGCCGGGCCTTCTTCTTTCAGTTTTCTGATCTCCGCGGCGTAGTTGAGCGCCGCTTCTTTTTTCCGTTTCGCCATGCTGCTGCCTCACCCGACTTTCAACCGCTCCGGTCGGCGCAATCGTTGTTCCTGTGATTCCCGTGCGTTCCAACACCGGATCGAAACAGGCTCGTTCTCTTCCCGCACGAACTCCGGTTCCATATTAAGGGCATTATAGCACCGCAACTCTTTTTTTTCCAGATTTTACACGAATTCTTCTCCGTAGTTTCCGTCTCGGCGAGGAGCAATACATTTTCCTTTCTGTCGGGTTTTTCAGCGTGTATCACCTTTTACTTTGTTTTTCACTTCTTTTTAGTTTTTATGCAGAGTTCAAGCTGCAAAAGCGCCGATTTACCGGCGCTTTCGTTATTTTCGCCAAGTTTTGCCTGTGATTTTTGTCATGCTGAGTCCGTGCAAGTGATTGAATGCACATACCGACTGTGTTAAAATAATAATAAGCTGGTATCAACGCCAACAGACGAGGAAAAATGACAAAGGAGGAATGACAAATGCCCAAATATGATATTGTGGTCGTAGGCGCAGGTAACGCTGGTCTGTCTGCGGCCCTGCAATGTCAGCTTGCCGGGAAAAAGACACTGTTGATTGAAAAGCACAATGTTCCCGGGGGCGCTGCTACAAGCTTTGTACGCGGGCGCTTTGAAATTGAGCCGTCCCTGCACGAACTGTGTGATTTCGGCCCGGAGGACAATCCCGGTGATGTCCGGAACATTCTGGAGGGCTATGGGGTAAAGCTCGACTGGTACGAATGCAAGGACTGCTTCCGCATCGTGTCAAAGTATTCGGACGGTTCGCCCATGGATGTGACCATGCCTGCGGGGATTGAGGCCTTCATCGACAAGATGGAAGTGTACGTTCCCGGCTCCCGCGAGAAGATGGAATCGCTCTTTGCACTGTTTCAGGAGGTTCTGGACGGCATCTCGTATATCACCGTCTCCAAGGGACATGCAGACTCCAAAGTACTTCAGGCAAACTACCCCAACATGCTCCGCACCGGCGCTTACAGCACACAAAAGGTCTTTAATGCGCTGAAGCTGCCGAAGAAGTGCCAGGATATTCTCTCCACTTACTGGAGCTACCTCGGCGTCGACATGGAGCACCTGGCGTTCATCCATTACGCAGCCATGGTACACAAATACATCTCCCGAAGTGCCTATATCCCTGCCCATACCTCCCATCAGCTTTCCACCGCCATGGTAGAGCGCTTCCGGGAGCTTGGCGGGGACGTCTGGTTCAACTGCCGTGCAGAGGAATTTCTTTTTAACGCTGACAAGCTCTGCGGTGTACGGACAAATCTGGGCGTCATCGACTGTGACTATGTGCTGGCCAACATCAACCCGGATATTATCTACGGCAAAATGATGCCGAAGGAACTGATTCCCGAACGCGAGAAGAAGCTCTCTGCCGCACGCGGACAGATTATGGGCGGCCGCATGTTCACTGCTTATTTCTGTCTGGATGCAACGCCTGAGCAGCTGGGTATCAAGGATTACAGCATCTTTCTCTCCAGCACGGCAGACTCCGCCGAGGAGTACCGCAGGATCATGGGAGGTACAAAAACCAACGACTATTCCATCTTCCTCTGCTACAACATCGCCAACCCCGCGTTCTCTCCGGAGGGAACCTGCGTCTGCTCTTTCACGACTTTCGGTGCACCGGATGAATGGGGTGCGCTCAGGCAGGAAGACTATTTCAAATTCAAAACAGATTTTGCGAAAAAGATCCTCAGGAACCTCAAGGACAAGACCGGCATTGATCTGACGGGGCATATCGAGGAGATGGAAGTAGCCTCTCCCTGGACTTTTGCCCGCTTCCTCGGCGTTCCGGAAGGCTCTGTGTACGGTTATGAAACCAGAGACTGGGATGGTATGATGGCCCGCATGATGATGCTGGGAACAGACTATCCAATCAAGGGGCTGCGTCCTGTCGGTGCAGCCGGTCCACGTGGTGACGGTTACTCAGCCACAATCATCTGTGGCCAGCTGATGGCTGCAAACGCCCTCAAGGATCTGAAAGAGTGGGAAGGAGGGAACAAATAATGTCTGATCTGAATGTAAAAGTCGGTTTCATCGGCAAGCTCGATATGCTCAAGTTCAAGAACATGAGCAAAACCCGAGAGAAAGCAATCCAGGCCGCGCCTGCAAGTGAAATCAGCGGTGTTTTTCCGGTCAACGAGAATGCCAGGGCTCTGCATCCGGACTTTCTGGAGCTGACAATCGACAATATCATTGCACGAAACGAGGCCAAAACCTTTGTGTTGAAGAACAGGGACGGAACGCCTCTGCCATATTTCCGGGCGGGTCAGTATATTTCCCTCAAGCTCCCCATGGACGGCAGCCTTGTCACACGCTCTTATTCGCTCTGCTCCTCACCGAAAGAGGCCCTGAACGGGAGCTATGCGATCACCGTACGCTCAAATCCCGGCGGTTTTGTGGCTGACCGGCTGCTCAGTGAAAAGAAAATCGGTGACACGATCATCGCTTCCGCCCCGCAGGGCTTCTTCTACTATGAGGATCTGCGGGACGAGAAACTGGTCATCGGTCTTGCCGGCGGATCCGGGATCACGCCTTTCCTGTCTCTGGCCCGGGCAATCTGTGACGGGATCGAGGACTTCGAGCTCACCCTGCTTTACGGATCCCGTACAGAAGAAGATATCCTTTTCCGTGGTGAACTGGATGAGATTGCCCGCGTATGTCCGAAGTTCAAAGTGATTCATGTTCTCTCCGACGAGGAGAAGGAAGGATTTGAGCACGGCTTCATCACCGCGGAGCTGATCAAAAAAAATGCTTCGGGCAGGAAAGACTTTTCCGTATTCCTTTGTGGTCCGGAAGCCATGTACAAATTCCTTGAGCCCGAGATCAAAAAGCTCGGTCTTCCGGAAAGGCGCTTCCGCCGCAAGCTGATCGACGTAACGAAGACCCCGTGGGAATGCGAAGACTATCCGCAGGAAGCGAAAGGGAAACAGTTCTCTGTTACCGTGAAACAGGGGCCGCAGGAATGGCACATTACCGCCGCCTCTGACGAGCCGGTGCTCGTGGCTTTGGAACGTGCCGGCATTAAGGCCCCATCCCGCTGCCGTGCGGGTGAGTGCGGCTGGTGCCGGTCCCGCCTGTTGGAAGGTTCTGTCTTTATCCCCCGTGAAAATGAAATGCGGCGCTGGGCAGACGTCCATTATGGCTACATCCATCCCTGCTGCAGCTTCCCGACAAGCGATCTGATCATCGAAATCCCGGGAGAGTTCTATTAAAAGTCCAAAGGCCGGGAGCTTTCCCGGCCTCGTCCATCATAAAGGAGGGAACCGCATGGCACACAGACCCAACATATTAAAATTGGCAACCAAAATCAGTCTTGAAAGCCTGACCTATACCGGCATTACTTATGACGATCCCGAATATAAGATTCTGGAACCCATCGTGGATGACGACATGTGTCAGATCATGATGCACATGCGTCTGGAGGCCAATCGCACGGCGGAAGACATCGCACGGCGGGCGAAGAAAGATCTGGACTTCACACGGCAGCAGTTGGAAAAACTGAAGCTCGCAGGCGTAATTCGGACCCGCACGGTCGACGGAAAGCTCTGCTGGTACTACCCGATCTGGGTACCCGGCATCATGGAGGGTGTGCTCTCCAACCGGGAGCAATGTGACAAGTATCCCGTGCTGGGCGAGTGTTTTGAGCGCTATACCCGGGAAAGGGTCGGAATGCTGGCGCCTTTTATGGATGTGGGCATGAACCTGATGCGTGTCATCCCCGTCCAGAGCGCCATCGAAAACAATTCCCGCAAGGCCAGTTACGATGAAGTGCACAAGCTGATTGAAGACGCCTGGGCGGTTTCGGTCGGTCCGTGTTCCTGCCGCCGGGCCCGCAGACTCATGGGGGAAGGCTGCGGCCATCTGGAAGAGGACATGTGCATGTACCTAAACGACAATGCCAAAAACTATTCCGAGACCGGCTCACACCGGCTCATCTCCAAGGAGGAGGCCTATGAGATCCTCAAGCGTGCCGAGGATAATGGTCTGGTGCATGAGCTGAATGTTACACCGGGATATGACGACACGACCGCGATCTGCAACTGCTGCGGCTGTTCCTGCTTTGCTCTTCGTATTGCGGAATACTTCCGGACACCGGACGCCATCCGCACCAACTACATCGCCCGCGTGGATAAAGACAAGTGCGTGGCCTGCGGCCAGTGTGTTGAGAACTGCCAGCTAAATGCTGTAAAGCTGGGGCAGAAGCTGTGTCCCCGGCCGGCCAATGAGGAACGTCCCGCCGAGACGGCGCGCAATACACTCTGGGGCAGCAAACGCTATAATCCTGACTTCCGCACAAACCGTACAGACGTCATGCCGGAGGGTACGGCACCCTGCAAAGCAGCCTGTCCTGCACATGTGCCGGTGCAGGGCTATATCAAACTCGCTTCTCAGGGGCGATATGCCGAAGCCCTGGAACTCATCAAGAAGGAAATCCCCTTCCCGGCAGTTTGCGGCAGGATCTGCAACAAGAAATGCGAAGAGGCCTGCACCAGGGGTGAGATGGATGCGCCGGTGGCCATTGATGAAATCAAGAAGTTCATCGCAGAGCAGGAGCTGAACAGCGCGACTCGATATGTCCCGCCAATGATCAACCAGATCGGTAAACCCTATCCAGAGAAAATCGCCGTGATCGGTGCGGGTCCGGCCGGTCTGAGCTGCGCTTACTATCTTGGCGTGAAGGGATATCCCGTCACAGTCTTTGAAAAGGAGCCGGTGCTGGGCGGCATGCTGACTCTGGGCATTCCCTCCTTCCGTCTGGAAAAGGATGTCATCAATGCGGAAATTGACGTGCTTCGCGAGCTGGGCGTGACGTTTAAAACCGGCGTGGAGGTCGGGAAGGACGTGACCCTGGACTGTCTGCGCCAGGAGGGCTACAAGGCCTTCTATCTGGCAATCGGCGCTTCCGGAGGCGCAAAGCTCGACGTTCCGGGGGAGGAACTTCCGGGCGTCATGAGCGGGATCGACTTCCTGCGTCAGGTCAATCGGGGAGAGAAACCGGAGATCGGCTCTGAGGTCGCCGTGATCGGCGGAGGCAACGTCGCCATGGACGTGGCGAGAGCCGCGATCCGCCTCGGCGCGAACGTGACTGTCTTTTATCGCCGGAGTGAGGCAGAGATGCCCGCAGACCGTGATGAGCTGGCAGAGGCAAAGGAAGAGGGTGTTTCATTCCGCTTCCTCGCCGCACCAGCAGAGATTCTGGGCGACAGTACCGTCACCGGGCTGAAGCTGGAGGCCATGCAGCTGGGCGAACCGGATGCCGGAGGGCGCCGCAGCGTAACTGGTACAGGGGTATACGAAACCGTTCCGGTGACCGCTGTGCTGACTGCTACGGGGCAGGTTGTGGAGATTGGCAGCATAGGCCTGCAAACCGGTAAGAAGGGCGTCATCGAAGTTGATGCTGACACCTGCCAGACTGATGTGCCGGATGTGTTCGCAGGCGGTGATGTGGTCACCGGGCCGCAGTTTGTTATTGACGCCATTGCAGCCGGTAAAGAAGCTGCTGTTTCCATTCATCGCTATGTACATACAGGTCAGACCCTGACTCTGGGACGCGATCACCGGGATTATCGCGCTTTCGACAAGGCCACGGTACAGATCGGTATCGGCGGCTATGACAGTGCTCCGCGTCAAAAACCGGCAAAGGAGGAGGGAGCCAGTACAAGCTTCAACGATCTGCGTACAACCTTTACCGAGGAACAGGTCAAGGCGGAGTGCGCCCGGTGCCTCGGCTGCGGTACAGCAGTGGTGGACAGTTTTATGTGCGTCGGGTGCGGCATCTGCACCACCAAATGCAAGTTTGACGCCATCCATCTGGAAAAAGTCTACGATGCGGACAACCAGGAGTATTTCCACACGCTCGGCCGCGTGGCGAAAAACGTGCCGAAGATCGGCGTAAACCTGGTTCGAAAACATATCGGAAAGTACGGAGGATAAGATGCATGAGATCGGTATTGTCCGTCAGCTTGTTCGGACGGTTTCGGCTTTTGCAGAGGAAAACGACATATCAGAAATCCAGGAAGTGATTGCAGACTGTGGAGAGCTGTCGCTGGTCATTCCGGAATATGTGGAAGAGCTCTATCCGGTGGCGGCGAAAGGCAGCCTTCTGGAGAATGCGAAGCTGAGGATCCACATTGTTCCGGGCCTGGCCGAATGTGACGAATGCGACGAGATCTTCAACGTAATAGAACAGAAAGGCTACTGTCCCAACTGCGGAAGTTTTGAAAAAACCGTTCTGAGCGGGAAGGAGTTTATAATCCGGGAAATTGTTGTTCCCGAGAAATCAGAAACGTAGAGGAGGAGAACATGCAGAAATACGATGTCATTGTTGTCGGCGCCGGCAACGGAGGCCTGTCGGCGGCAACCTATCTGGCAACTGCCGGTAAGAAAGTGCTTGTGCTGGAAAAGCACAACCTGCCCGGCGGTTGTGCCACCAGCTTCCGTCGCGGCAATTACGAATTTGAGGCAACACTCCATGAGCTTTGCCAGATGGGCAACGGAAAAGAAGGCCGTCCTCGCGGTGCCGTAAGAAAGCTTCTGGAGGATACCTACAAGCTGGACGTGGAGTGGTGCGCAGCCCATGAATCTTTTGGTTCCGTAGCGACAGACCCGGACGGCTTCAATGTCTCCATGCCCGCAGGTGTACAGGCATTCATCGATGAAATGGAGCGGCAGGTTCCCGGCAGCCGGGAGTCCATGACGACTGTGCTGGAGCTGGGACGCATGCTCCACGACGGCGTCGACTGGCTGGCCGCCCACGACAACGAGCCCTCTCCTCCGGCCAAGGTGGAGATGCTGCTGAAATATTATGACCTGATGCGCGTTGTGCCGGTCTCCACGGAAGAGATGCTGGATCGGATCGGCGTCCCGGAAAAAGCAAAACGCATCTTCGAGTCTTACTGGACCTATGTCTCCGCCGATTCCACGAACATGAGCTTTGCCGTCTACACCTATATGACTTATGTGTATCTGACGCATCTGCCCTGGTTTGCCAAAAATCGCAGCCATGAGATCTCCATGGCCTTTGATGCCCGGATCCGGGAACTGGGCGGAGATGTGTGGTACAACACAGAAGTCAGCCGGATCGATGTCAGAGACAACAGGGTGCACGGCGTCAAACTGAAGACCGGTGAGTATATTCCCTGCGAATGGGTTATCTCGAATCTGATGCCGCATGTGGTATTCGACCGTATGGTAAACCATGAGGAGATCCCGGAACGCAATCTGAAGATGATGAATGCCCAGAAGCTTGCTCAGGCCGCATTCACGGTTTATCTCGGACTGGACGCTTCTGCCGAAGAACTGGGACTGAAGAATTACGATACCTTTATGCGCCATACCCCGGACAACCGCAAACAGTACCTATCCTCCGACCGCATCGAGACACACAGGGACATCACCTGTACGGTTCTGACCAATGCACTGCCTGATGCGGCCGGGAAGAACCGGGCTTTTCTCCAGTTTTCCAAATTCTATACCGGGGATGCCTTCGAAAAGATTACCGAAGAGGAGTATTTCAAAGTCAAGGACCGCATTGCCCGTGACTGTGTGGAGCGCTACGAGGAAGTGACCGGATGCAGACTGCAGGGACACATTGAGGAAATCGTCGTCGCCTCTCCCATGACCTGGGCCCGCTATCTCGGCACACCAAAGGGTGACGTCTACGGCTATGAACCTGCAGGCTGGGACGGCATGTTCCCGCGTGTCCAAAGCGGACACCATGAGGACTACACGATCCATGGCCTGCGCTTTGCCGGAGGTCACGGCACGCAGATGGACGGCTATTCCCAGGCTTACCTGTCTGGTGCTGAGCAGGCAAGGTACATGCTGCTGGACATGAAGAAGGAGGGCAAGTAAGATGGCCAGGTATCAATATGACAAGAAGGCTCTGAAAGGGCTGACTCCGTTTCCGTTCCTGGGCGAGGTGAAAACCAGGACAGCCGCGATTGACGCTGCCCCTGCAACGCTCCCCAAATCCATATTTAACCCGAACATACTTGCCGCGCGCCTGCACCCGTCTGTGCAGCACTGTCTCATTCAAAAAGTCACGGACCACGGAGACGCAAAAAGCTTCACTCTGGTCCCCGATACCGCGAAGGGCACTGCGGAGATGGCCTACTTCCGGGCCAGCCAGTATGTTTCCGTCGCCCTTAACATCGATGGCGCTCCGGTTCACAAGCCCTATACCATCCGCTCCAATCCGAAGGATGCGCTGGGAACAGAGGGCACCAGCTATACCCTCACCATCAAGCGTACCACCCCGGCCTTTGCCTCCGCGTATATTCTCGACAACTGGAAAGAGGGAGATGCGGTTGATATTTCCGGCCCTCTCGGCGATTTCTATTATCAGAATCTGCGTGACGCGAAGCAGGTAATTGCCATTGCGGGGGGTTCGGGGATCACGCCCTTCTACTCTATGGCTGCCGCCATTGTGGACGGCATTGAAGACTTCTGTATGACCATTCTTTACGGCTCCCGTACAGCGGACGGTATCCTGCTGAAGGACGAGATCGAAGCGCTTGCGGCAAAGAGCGGCGGTAAGGTAAAGGTGATTCACGTTCTGTCAGAGGAGGAAAAAGAAGGTTATGAGCATGGCTTTATCACGGCAGAGCTGATCCGGAAATATGCGCCGGACGGCGAGTATTCCGTCTTCATGTGCGGGCCAAAAGCCATGTATGTCTTCGGAGAAGCACAATGCAAAAAGCTCGGCCTTCCAAAACGCCTGTATCGTATGGAGATGTCCGGCGATTACATGGGCGTGGTAAACAATCCGGATTATCCCAAAGATCAAATCGGCAAGAGCTATTCCCTGACGGTCGATATCCGCGGAGAGAAGACGGTGGTTCCCTGCAAGGCGGATGAGAGCCTCCTGTGGGCGATGGAACGCGCAGGGATTAAAGCACCTGCGCATTGCCGCAGCGGTGAGTGCGGCTGGTGCCATTCCCGCCTTGTGAAAGGGAAAGTCTATATTCCCGCCGAGGCGGACGGACGGCGGCTGGGCGACATCAAGTTCAACTGGATTCACCCCTGTGTCAGCTTCCCTCTCAGCGATATAGAGCTCTGTGTTTTCCCGACCGCCGAGTAACGAACATCCGTTCGTTTCATTACCAGAGAACTGCAAAGCGACTTCCCCCGGAAATGAGGGAAGTCGCTTTGCAGTTGAGCAAACATATTTTCGGTCTTCGCCATTGGATCAATGCTGGTTCACCCGTATTTCGACCGTGCCGTTCCGGTCGGTGCGATAGATGTTACTTCCGTGGGCCTGAAGCCGCGCCAAAACCTCCCGTGCGGGATGACCGTAGGCGTTATGATTTCCCACACTGATCACGGCATTCTCGGCACGGATCGTCTCCAGGAACAAATCGTCCGAGGAGGTTTTCGACCCGTGATGCCCCACGATCAGCAGCTCGGTATCCGGCAGGACACCTGTTTCTGCCAGTTCCAGCTCCGCTTCCTTCAAAGAATCGCCCATCATGAGCATATCAAAGTCTTCGATCGATGCGAGGCTGATGATGCAGCGCTCGTTTTCACGCCCGTTCGGAGGAGGTGCAAACAGCGTCAGCTGAAGACTGCCGATGGCTCTCTCTGTGTTTTCGTTCAGTCGTGTCACCCTCGTCCCATGACGCGCGGCCGCGGCCTCGATCGCCGGGAGTCTCCCCTCTTCCATGTCCGAGTCTGGAGACAAGATGATCTCTTTCACCGGTACAAGCTCCAGCAGCATCTCTACGCCGTTGCAATGGTCGTCATGGAGATGGGACAGCACCAGCAGGTCCAGAGCGCTGCGGCCGGCCCCTTCCAGGTAATTGGCCGCCGTCTCACCCGCGTTCTCCAGGTTGCTTCCACCGCAGTCCAGCATCAGGGTGCTGTCACCGGACAGCAGGCAGACACATTCGCCCTGTCCCACATCCAGCGCCGCAACCACTGCGTCAGCCTGGAGATAACGCAGTCCTGAACCGCGAATACAGGCCGCCAGTGTCAGTATCGACAGTACCGCCGGCATCAGCACACGGAAGCGATGAGTAGCCCGTGCTTTCCACCCCAGCAGTGCCAGCACATAGCACAGCAGGAGCCAGAGTTTCCGTTCTGTTCCCGCCATGCCGATCAGGTGATGCGGCAGGCGGCAGATCAGCCCGGCGAGAAAGATCAAATAACGAGCCAGCAATGCCGCCGGGACAGCGACGGCCTTTCCGGCCGGGAGCAGAATCAACCCTATGAGACAGCTGAGCCAGCCAAGGCAGAAGCAGGCGGAGACTGCCCACAGCCCCAGGAGATTTGCCAATGGAGAAAACACCGCCAGCGTCCCGAAATGCAGCGCCGTCAGCGGCGCGGAAAACGACAGTACAGCGAGAGAAGCCGCTATCGTGGTCACAGGAACACGCAGCAGACTCTGTTCCCGAAGGCCGAAGGCTGCCATCATGCTCCGGGTCAGCGGCTCTGCCAGGAGGACCATCCCTGCCATCGCGGAGAAGGACATCTGCAGACTGATACTCGCACAGCTGAAGGGATTCACCAGCAGAATCAGCGCAAGTGCCGTCATCAGGGACGTCGGCCCGTCGTTCTCCCGCCGGAAAATCGGCGCCATCACCAGGATTGTCTGCATCACGCCGGCGCGGACCGCCGAGGGAGGGGCACCGGTCATGAACACGAAGAACCAGACCAGCAGAATCCCGGCAATCGACGACATCGGCCGCGCGCCGAAGAGCAGCTGGATCATCCCCACCAGGAACGCCACATGCATACCGGAAACAGCCACGATGTGCATAAAGCCTGCACCGCGCATGTGTGCATAAAGTGGGAGATCCCGATAGAAATCCGTCTTCTCTCCCAGCATCAGCGCTTTCATGAAGACGGAGATTTCAGGGGGAAATACCGTTTCGGTCAGGTCTGAAATTCTCTTGCTGCAGGAAGAGGCCATGGTGCGCAGCGTCATGTGCCGTTCCCCTGTCTTTTCGAGTTCGTGCAGCGTCCCGGTCAGGTAGATGTTCTTGGAGATGTAGCTGTTATTCTTCTCACCACGGCGCAGGTCCGCCCGGCGAAAACGGGCCGTCACGTTCAGCAGGTCGCCCGGACGCAGTTCCGGCAGTTCGCCCTCATAATCGTAGAGCATGAGATCCAGCTTTGGTGCTTCCGTGCGCTGAACCAGCAGCCGCGTATAGCGTTCATAGGCCTCCGGAGGCTCCAAAAGGCATACGGCCATGCTCGCCTCTCTGTCATCCCACTCTGCGGCGCAGCGGATGGTCGCATTCCAGTGCAGGGCATAGGATGCGAAGCCGAGTGCAGCACCCGGCAGAATGAGAAGAAACACACAGAGACTGCGGTGCGCCCGGTCGCCTTTCCACAGAAGCAGGCTCCCCGTCAGCACACAGGCGCCTGTGAGCGGCAGGATCGTACTCTGCGGCAGACAATAAAAGGAGAGGAAGATGGCAGCCGCTGCTGAAGCACAGGCAATGGCAAGCTTACGCATCTTATCCTCTCCTTCTGGTCTTGATCAGACGATCTGCTCTCCCAGTTTCCGTCCGCCGATGAGGTGGAAGTGAATGTGCATCACCGTCTGGCCGGCGTCGGCGCCGCAGTTGTTGATCACGCGGTAGCCATCCGTAAGGCCTTCCGCCGCTGCAATTTTGGGGATGGCTTCAAAAACGGCTGCCACATTCCCGACGTTTTCAGCGGTGATGGCATTGGCGGAGTCCATGTGTTCCTTCGGAAGGACCAGCACATGGACCGGCGCCTGGGGGTTGATATCCCGGAAAGCGAAGACCTTGTCGTCTTCATAGACCTTGGTGCTGGGGATCTCCCCGGCGATGATTTTGCAAAACAGACAATCGTTCATGATAACCGCTCCTTTT
>CAZMXF010000025.1:0-16762 GCA_964570015.1 uncultured Oscillospiraceae bacterium
TGCAAATTCAGCATATACCTGGAATGCCTTGATTTATTTAATTTTCTCATATCTTGATTCTACAACTATATGCTCTTGTAATCTATCAAATATTGTAAACAAATAGTCGAATAGAGAACGGGAGAACAAGGTGTTCGCTTTCATCCCCGGATTAAAATCCGAGGTTTTCCCGCTCACTCATATAATCCAGTAAAACTTAATAGTTACTTGGTGGTATGGTGGTAAGAAGGTAAGCGGGTAAGTCTGCAAAGCTCCTAAACAGCATAGCGACATGGCTGCATAGTGTTGTTGACAAAAACCTAAAACAGATTTATAATTAATTTGACAAAATTACAAAACAGCTATGCAAAATGGGAGCGCAGATAACATGTCCAGAATAATCGCTATCACGAATCAGAAAGGCGGAATCGGAAAAACAACGACAGCAATCGCCATAGCCAGTATTCTACATAGCCAGGGCCACAGAGTTCTTCTGATTGATGCTGATGCCCAGGGCAACGCCAGTGACACGTTCGGTGCTGAAATTGACAAGGAAGTCACTCTGTATGATGTCCTTCTGGAATATGAACGGGTGAACATCAACGAAGCGATACAGCATACGAAATACGGAGATATAGTTGCCGGGGATCCTCTCCTCCGCAGGGCGGACGCACTGCTGGCCTCAGATATGGCCGGGGCATTCAGGCTGAAAGACGCGCTGAAGGACCTGGACGGTTATGAGTACATTATTATTGATACTGCTCCGGCGCTGGGAGAGCTTACCAAAAATGCGCTGATCGCAGCAAATGAAGTTATTGTTCCTGCTTCAGCGGATCGTTACTCAATACAGGGATTGTCCAGTATCGTACAGTCTGTTAACGCGATCCAGCGAAGCCAGCTGAATCCGGAGCTGAGAATCGCAGGTATAGTTCTTGTGGCGTATCCGGTTACGACAAATCTCGGCGCCGAAATCCAGGAAGAACTGAAGGGGATCGCGGAAAAGATCGGAACAAAGGTATTTCAGCCTCCCATTCGCAGGACCATTCGTGTTCAGCAGGCTCACGCACACCGCATGCCGATCATTTTTTACGACAGGAACTGTACTGCAGCCCAGGACTATCTGGCACTCGTCGGCAATCTGCTGGGAGGTGTCTGAAGTGGCTAAAAATGTGAGCTCTGGCCAGGGGCTTTTCGATGATTTGAGCTTCGTTAATCCATCTGCAGTGCCTGCAAAGCCAAGCCGAAATCAGATCATTTCAGGCGCAAAGATTTCAGATCAGCAGGAAAGATCGCTTCTTGATGAGTGGAAATACAGGATGACGGTGAAGAAGTCTGTCTATCTGACCCGAAGAGTCACTGAAGCGCTTGCGCTCCGGCATGCAGGCATTGCAAAAACAGACAGGGATTTCTCAAAAACCGTAAATGCGGCACTGGAGAGTTACCTGTCGGAAGAGATCGAGGCCTTGGAAGAAGCCGGCAGGCAGCATTCAGATGATGAGTTCGCCCGATACAGTCAGGCCTTGTCGAATCTAATGGCAAAAAGGCTGACCAAATAAAACAGGGTAGGAGGTGCTATGTCAAAATTCAGCAGGCCGGAAAGGGTACTGGAAATAGTTCGAAGAAGGTTAGGCGGGGAGCCGGTATCCCTGATCGCCGAGGACATGGGGGTTTCCCGGACATATATTTACAGCGTGCTCTCCCAAATGCCAAAGGAAAAGAAACCACCGGGAAAAGAAAAGAAGAAGGCGAACTTTTCCGGTTCACAGGATCTTGAAATTGTGATGGACTACCTTGCGCTGAATCCTTCGCAGCGTAGAATGACAGAGTTTGGCAAAACCGGAACCGATGAACTGGTGATTCAGAGAATCGCCCTAATGCATGATCTGCCTGAGGAACAGATTTCAGAAATCCTGTATCGAGTGGCAGCCCGTCATCCCATGGTTGCACATTTCCCGCTCTACAGCAGGATCGATCAATGGAAAACATACAACCTGATCAGTATGCGGGAACTTGCTGATATCGCACATATACCGGTACAGAAGATGAACCACATTCTGAAAGGGCTGGCACATATGCCTCTGGAAACTGCCATGCGGGTCCAAAAGGTGAGCGGACTGAGCCTGTACGAGATATATTATGACCTGATCGAGCTGGACAAGGAGCGACAGAGTTATGAGCAGACAAAAAGCTGAGATTAATAGGAGTCCTGTATTTATAGCGCTCATCATATCCGCCATGATTATGATGGTTTTGGGAATTGTAGTGGTTTCAACGAGGCTGGAAGATAAGCTCAGAGACTCAGAAAATGAAGGGGATGCTCCGCAGGAACACATAAACGCCAGAAGGGCTGAGATTATTATTTCAGAAGCGTCCGAGGAAGAGGTTATCATTACCGAAGACGGAAACGAGCCGCTGTCTATGAAATCCTCCGGTACCTATTTAAACAACAGGGTGCTGTCTGTTGCTCCCGGTTATGGAATGACATTTACATTGGGTTTGGAACAGGATGGTCTGACAGATGCGCTGTATCTCAATCCGCACTTCGAATATGCTTATGCCGGCAACCCGTATGAAGCCTACGGGTATCTGATGAAAACGGAACGGGTCCCTCTGGAATGTGCGGAAACATCCGCTTCTCCAGCCTGGTCCGCCGATTACGCCGGCCTGACCGACTTTGTGATAACCGGGAGGACATATGACAGGGTTGTTCCCGCTACGGCGCTGGATCCAAACCTTTATGGAGTCCGCTGGGCTGACAGTCCTGCATACGGCGGGGCTGATCATGCAGGGGATCAGATGAGGATCCTCATTATCAGATTATCCGACGGTACTCTGATGGGTGCAGTAAAAGCAGATATTTTCTATGATATCCGTACAAGGACATACAGTCTCCGCAGCCTGACGGAGAGCGATGTTGCCAGCACAGGTGAATTGAGCGAGGATGAGAGGGAACACCTGATACAGGAAGCAATACAGTACCTTGATCAGGGAAACAGCCAGATGACAATGAACCTCACTAGGGAAGAACTTGAGGCGCAGAAGCAGTCCTTCATCGTTGAGCAACCTCTGGGCGTTTATTACAATAAGCTCTTTGATACAGACGGAAACGTTGTTTCCTCCGGTGCTTACAGTAAGTGCGAAATCTATGCCGTACATCTCAACTGTGACGGATTCGGCTACTTTACGGTTTATTTCGCGCCGGAGCCCCAGTTGAATGGGCTGTCAATGAGAACTCTAAACAAAGGGGAGCAAATGAAGCTTGTTCTGTTCGGGTATGATGCCTTCGCCCCGTTCACTGCGGAATCCTTTTCCAGTTTTCTGCATCCGGAGGATATTTCATTGTTTACCGAGACGGGCGACTAAGAGAGGAGAGCATTATGGCAGTACTGATACAGGATGACGCCCAGCTGAAGGCTTTGGAAGAGATCAATCAGATGCTGGAGGAGCTGAGGGCCATCAACACGGCAATCCAGGGCCAGGGCCCGTATATCCTGCGTGTAAACAAGAGACAGAGTATTATCATCGAGGAGAATCTGTCGGCACGCATAGAAACCGTTTTGAGGATCCAGCGTGATCGACGCATAAAGGAGATTACGACCAAAGCCTCAAAGTACAGAATCTTACTGGATGAGGAGGAAAGGCAACTGCTGCAGGAAGGAACCGCAGCCGTGCCAAACGAAGAAGAAAAAATGCGGTGCAGCTAAAAAGGCTGCACCGTTTCCTTTTGCGAACAAGTGTCAAAAATCGCAGGAGCTGACCAGAATATTGCCCAGCAGGGCATGCGTGTTGTCACGATCAAAATAGATGATATACGCTGCGCCTATGATAAATTCCTCCCTCATCCGCTTATTCGGTACGACGAACTGATAATACACATATTCATCTTCTTCGTTTAGCGCCGCGAACGTGACAGTGAAGCGGTCTCTGTAGAATGAAGGTCTGACGCCTGTGCAAGTGGCGGTGATCTCTGCTATTCTGCCACTGTTGTAACGTTGCGAAGCAGACAGTCCTTTCCACAGGAAAAAGGCGGTAAACAGAAGGCCCAAAAGTGACGGTGCATACTCCTGTACATAAATGGAGAGGCCCAGACTGAATAACAGGACAGCACAGGCAGTAAAATAATTCTTATTTCGGTAGTTTACAAGTTTTGTAGGAAGAGGTAAAATAGTAATATTCGAATACTGTTTCTTAATTTTGCCAAATATTATTATACCGGAACAGAAATGCAATTTCAGATGAGATGCGTTCGAAAGTGATGGAAAATACGACATGCTGTTGCTCCTTGTGTTATTATTACTGAGAGAAGTGTATACGAGGATTTTAAAGATGTCAAAATTTCAGGTTCAAAGAACAACGATGACGGAGGCCACATGAGTACATACGAAAATAGTCTCGCCGACCATTGGATTGCCAAAAAGGATGAGACTGAGATTTACAAGCTGATTGACAGCAAAACGAAACCTGCTCCCGAAGATAATGTTCAGACTCGAAAAGGAAAGGAAAGTATGCGCAGGGAAGTTGAGATTTTCAAGCAGAATCTGAAAACGGTTGTAAATGATAAACCCGGATCGTATCATATTAAGCGTCTTTGCTATGAAGACCTGCCTGAGCTTCTGAAAATCAGCGGTTTTAGCTTTTTGGATGTTTTAAAGTATTTTTCCAGAGATCCGGATGGAGCATATGTCGAGCCGAAATGGGCGACTGATACTGAGGCGGTTATGTGTTCATACTGTGATATCCTTTCTCCAGACCGTCAGGAGAAAGTCCTTGAAATGGTCCGTCGAATCCTTGCACCGAGCTTTCAGAGCAAGGAGTTTGAAAGGATGTCACCGTTAGTCCGACTTACCAAGGCCAATTCTCTTAGAAATAACTCTGCTGCTGAAACGATAAGACAAAGCATGGACCTTGGAGTTAAGAAAATCTATATTAGGCGCTATCATCCGACAGGCTATAATGCTGTTAATTTGAGCCTTATTTCTTATTTCGCTATTAATTTCGATGCTTCCCTGCATTGGTTGCTTGGCCTTGACAATACCCATACAGTGCTGGCGGCAAGCGGAAAGACAGAGGAGATAATGGATCTTTTCTGTTTCCTCCCGGAGGATCGGAAACAGATGCTCTGCTTGGCTGTTCAGACTGCCATGCAGAAGGGAGGAATCATATGAGAAGCAGTACTTTAGAAAAGATCTATGCCACCCCCTTGAATTATCCGTATTTTGACGCAGAGGCGCTTCGGGCGATCGAACCGATGGATCTAAGATACAAGCTTTCTACTCTGGGAGTAACAGATAAGATCGCAGAAGAATACGGATACCCGTTCGACCGGCCTCCGGAGATGATTCTGGCGCAGTTTCAAGCTGGCCGCCATATTGCTCAAAAGCTGGATAATTTCGGTACTGCTCTTAATGCAGCGGAAGCTTCCGGTATCGATAACACCATGCTTTCCAACTATATTCACGGAAAGCGTCCATTCAGCCCAAGTGCCGCTGTTATTACGCCCTTTGCATATAATGTGATGGGAGAATCCTGCCATAAACTTATGTTTGGCACTGAAGGTTCTATTGTTCTGCCGAAAATCTACTCTGAAATCGCTAGAGCATTTGAAATAATTCCGTCTGTTGACAAAGAAGCGTTGCTGCGAAAAGCAAGGCTACAATATGCTCTTTATGAAGAGCAGAATCCTCAGCAGATCCGGAATGCCCCGCATCGGGAAATATCTACGCTGATCGGGGAACGCATTTTTGAATTAATCTATGATAAAGGTACCCAAAGCTACCAGTTGCTTGGACCCGAGACCCCTTACGGCGTCCGGACCTTTCTCAGGCAGTTTGTCAACGAAGACTATAAACGTGAAAGTCCCAGATTGAATCCTCTGATGTATTTATCCTTCGAGACCGGACTCGCTCTGGACTATTTCATCGCTGAAGACTTCACCAGAATGGTGCCCTGTTTCTATCAATCAGGAGACGAACTCCTAGAACTTAAAGACAAGACTGCTTTGGATATTATCGGAATTTGCTGCTCCCTCCCGGTGGAAACCCGCACCAAACTGATCGGAGAAGTAATTGGCGCCGGTTTAGGCGAAACATTTCAAAACTAATCAAATCACTTTTGTGGTACTACATTGCACAATATCTTTTACGCGTTTTAGTAGATTGATTTGAGGCAGCCTATTGGCTGCCTCATTTTCTTGGCCGATAGATTGATTAATCAATAAATAAAGCTGTCAAAAGATTCTCCATACTTTTTGATCAAAGTTGTCTTTCCCGTCTGGCGCGCACCACGTAAGACAAGCGGTTTTCTATAAGGGGATATTCTCCATCTTTCTAGATACTTTTCCGCATTTCTATAAAAGTCCACATCAAGCACCTCTTTTGGTTTAACAAAGTCAGGGTAATCTTACAAAGAATCATTAACAAAGTCAGGGTAATTTTACAAAGAATCATTAACAAAGTCATGGTGGAATTTCAGGCTATCTCTGTTCAAGGTCAGAGAGAATACAAAAAGTGTTAACGGCTTTTATCTTTAAGCCAGCAAAAATTGACTTTTTTTCGGTCTAAACATATAATTTATTTACAATATCGGAATTAGCTTCACAGTGGAAAACGCTGCCGGAAGCAAGCCGTTTTATATAAAGTTATTCTTTTTTACGAGCCAGACTGGTCGAAATACCGATGAGTCTGGCTCTTTCTATATTCTGTAACAAATTTTAAATGAAAGGGGCAACTCACAATGGCAACTGCAAAAGTAGACAGTTATGCATTATTTAAAAATCAGGAGGGCTGGAAAGCGGAAAACCGCCCGGCACCCTATAATACATGGCAGAATTCAACAAATCCTGCCTACTGCTCCTGCTACAATACGAGCAGCTCACGTACACCGTCAAAACTCAACACCTTCACGATCAGGGCGCTGCTGAGCATCTGTGACAGGAAAAAAGCCGAGATTGGCATCTGTAAAGTGACCACCGGGAGCTATGCGTCTCAGTGGCAGCGTCCGGACGGAACGGTGGTTCTGGCTGCCGCACAGGCAAACGGCGCCATGACTGCTGCAATTCGAGAACAGAGCGGACGGCACAAGACAGTACCGGGGCTTGGCAACAAGGACACCAATTTCGATCCTTCGTCCATTCTGGCACTGTTCATCCTGATTGAGGCGGACAGATCCAGAGCAAGTGGCAATGTGAACTCCATTACCTGGACCCTTCTGGACCGCTGCCGGGAAGAGTTTGAAACAACAGGCGTAATGCCGGAAAATGCGGTCAATATCATAAATGACGCCCTGTATTACGGCCTAACCTATGAAAAAGGGATTCCATGCGGCCTGAAGAACGGGAATATCAGTCTGCTTACCACACGCAGGATCGATGCAAATGAGTTCGCCTCTGCGGAGGTGATATGCGGAAACCCGGATATTCTGGTTTCTGCCGGTACTTCTGCTGCTTCATCTAACCGCGTGAATGACATTGCGGCGGCGAAAGTGGAATTTGCAGCTTACGCCGCTGGAAGGACATGGACGGCGGAAGAGGAGGGAATGATCCCTTCCTTTCCGGAGGACATGCCGGTTCCGACGGAGGTTATGACCTTTGCGAGGCGTTTTGTAAAGAGCAGGGAATTCAAAGTACCCATCAACAACATGTGCTGGCGGGGAGGAACGGGTTTCGGAAAATCGACTGGTGCCGAAATTCTTGCCTGTATCCTGCATACACCGTTTGTGCGTATTACCTGCAGCAGTCAGACGGAACTGAACGACTTCCTGAGCCAGTTTGTACCAAACCCCGATGCCGGCAACAATACCGCAGCGGCAGATCTGCCGACATTTGAGGAGATCAAAATGGACCCGGTCGGTTCCTATGAAATCCTGACAGGCAGGATTGATGAAAGCATCGAACCGGAAGAAGTCATGAAAGCCAGGGATGAAGCACTGCTCGCCAGAAGCAACGCGTCACACTTTAAACTTGTGGTTTCACCCTTTGTTACGGCCCTGGAAAGAGGCTGGATCGTGGAGCCCTCCGAATTCGGCAGAATCAGGGATTCCGCTACGCTTGTCGGTCTAAACAACTTTGATAAGCCAGGCTCCCGAATTCCTCTGCCTACAGGCGGATTCGTGCGGCGGCATCATGATGCGCTGGTGCTTTGGACCGACAACGTCGGCTATAACTCCAGCCGGCCTGTTGATCCCTCTTTCATGCGCCGAATGGACTTTGTGATTGACTCCTATGAACTGCCAAAGGAGCGTGCTATAAGCCGGATTAAGCTGAATACCGGATTCGATGACGACCAGCTGCTGGACGAAATGTATCAGGTTTGGGAAGCGATCAGAAAATACTGCAAGGACCGCGACATCACTGAAGGAGACATTTCAATCGTCGAACTGGAACGCTGGGTTCAGCTGGTCATGATTGAAGGGGAATCCGCCATAGCAGAAACCTGCCGGGAGGCGGTAGTGAGCAAGGCAAGCTCGGACCCCGAGACCCTGCAGGAGATTATGGATGGGTGCGTTGCAGCCATGATGGCAGCTGTAACCTCGACAATATAATATATAAGGAAGGAGACGGTAAAATGGGCTTTGAACCGGCCATAAGAGCAAAGGTGCGAAAACTTGCCCTGGACAAGAAGAGCAGACTGACAGCGAAGGAAGTCCTGATGAGTGATGAACTCAAAAACTACCTTTCCAGTCTAGCTGTATCTATGGGAAACGGCGCAGGTGAAACGAGCACCATTATCATTGATGACGGTGGACCGGATTCTCCGTCCGGATATACGAACGGAAACCGGATGTATCTGAACTGCACCTCACACAAACTTGAATACTTTGACAATCTGGAAGGAAAATTCCTTGGTTTTATGGGAACCTTCTTCCACGAGAAAGCACACGACCTGTTCAATGACTTCAATGAATTCCGAAACGCCATGAGGTATATTGACACAGGTCATTTTTACGGGGAAAAACCGCAGCGTATGAATGCAAGGCAGGAAGCGGACTGGACCGATATGGAAGATGCACTGCAGGCTGAACATACAAGACCGGTTTTCCAGACACTTTTCAAAGAACTCAGCAATATTATTGCTGACCGGCACGATGAAGACTGCCTGATCGACGCCTACGGAGCGTTTGTCGGAGAAAGCATCTATCTTTCACGGCAGTCGAAACAGTCCGATGCCGAATTCTTTGAGACGGAGGTCCACAAGGTCAATACAGGTGAACTGGACGAGCTTGTCTTCATGACGAACAACATGTTTCAGCTGTGCCTGTTTGACGACGTGCTGGCACGCAGCCAGAAAACGGTTGAAACCAGTGACTACTGGCAAAGCATAGAAAAAATACAGGAACATGCAAGGATTGCCTGCGCTACGGATGATCTGAGCAGAAGATTCAGCGAAATGAACTGGATGCTCCTGTATTTCTGGCCTTATATCCGGAATGCGATCCAAAAGCTGCAGAACCGGAACGATCCGCAGCAGAATTCACAAAGCGGATCAGAGGGGAGCAATCAGGATCCGAATGCACCGGCCTCCGGCTCTTGGCAGGGCGGGAGCGATGCAAACAGAACGGGAAACCCGCAGCCTGAACAGGAATCGCGACCCTCGGCGGGGCAAGGAACCGATCAGCAGCAGTCCACCGCATCCATTTCCAAAGAAGACGTTCAGCAGCTCCTGAACTCCTTAAGCAAAGGTATGGAAAAAATCAGCGGAAATCCTGCGCCTGAGAACCACCATTCCTCTGACCTTGCCATATCCAGAAGAGCAAACGAGAGGAACGGCAGGATACCCGATGATGCCAAGGCCGGAGCGAAGGCTGCAACTAAAGCGATGTCCAGGCAGGGAAAGGAAGCAATCTACCAGACGCTGAACTCTATCACAAACGATATTGCCAGGAACCAGGCGGAGGAGGAACTGGAGGATGAAGCATCCGCTGTATTGACAGATGCGGTAGCAGCTGTAAACGCAGCAGGATCCCACAGCGGAATCACGGTCAATACAGACCGGATACTTTGTGTTAACAGCTGGGACGTTGACAACTACAACAGAGTCATGGAAGAGCTCAGGCCGGTATCACGCAGGCTACAAAAGCAGATGTCGGACGCACTGAAAGATCTGAAAGACGGTTATACTCAGCGCCACAAGCAGTTCGGCAGGACAATTATCCCTTCTGACGCTTACAGACCCGATCAAAAATACTTCGCCAACAGAAAATTACCTCAGGATCTGCCGGACATGGCACTGTCTATTCTGGTTGATCATTCCGGTTCCATGGCGGGGAGCAGAATCGATTCCGCGATGAAGGCGGCTGTTCTGCTGCATGACTTCTGTACCGGGCAGAATATTCCCATTGCTGTTGCAGGTCATAATGCCGAGCGCGGAGTCTGTGTGAATTACTATATCTACGCGGATTATGAGCAGATCAGCTGCAAGGATCGTTACCGTGCGGCACGGATGGCGGCTGCGCTCACTAAAATGCAGGCGAGCAACTGCAACCGGGACGGAGCTGCTCTGACCATTTCTTCAAAACTTCTGGAAAAGCGCCAGGAACAGGTAAGGCTGCTGATTGTCATCTCTGACGGGCGGCCGAATGACGAGGGATACGGCGGAGAAGCCGCAGCCGCGGACATACAGAACATTGTCAGACAGTGCAGACAGAAGGGGATTGAGGTTTTAGCATGCGCGATAGGGGATGATAAAGAAAACATTGCCGCAATCTACGGCGATTCCTTTATCGACATCTCCGATCTCAGCAGGCTTCCGAAGACCCTGGTCGGCATTGTGAAGAAAAGAATACTTAATTCAGCATTCTAAGGAGAGATACTAATGGAAATCAGAACGAAAGACCCGGGCGGATCCGTTGACCGTATCTACGGAACGATAGCGAAAGCGGCAAGCAAAAACAAGTTTCTGGACTTCAGGAACGCTCTGACCCTCGCATATCTTGAGGATTATGCAAATCTTCAGGGCATCGGCGGAAACAAGCACGCGCCGACCAGCGGTATCAAGCTCCTGATCCAGGATAATTCCAGCGGAAGTCAGAAAGCGCAGGCGATTGTGCCATGCTACCTGATCGATAAAATGCTGGAGGTATGCCGGAGAAACGCAATCGACATGGAGTGTGACGGTACTACGGCGGCATTCCAGATCGATCGGATCTACAGAGCCGTCTATGAGCTGTCCAAAGGAGTAAAAAGCGCATGCGGGCGTATTATCAAGCAGAAAGGTCATCCCAATGGACCTCTCGCGGACTTTGGCAATGCCGCCAGGGAAGCGGAGGCTGTCTACACGGACTTTCAGAAATATCCGATGCCGGGCTGCGGAAAGCCGTATGCAGATTTCAGCTACCGGCAGGAGCGGGTGAATCCATACACCAGAACAGGCGACGGCTTTGTCCGCGTATCGGTAATTGCCATCCAGAGAAAACAGTACAATGCAAAGAATGAGGCCATGAAGCTGCCTTGGACTGTGAATATCTCCAACTTTGAAGCAGTTCCCAATGAGCAGAAGAACGGCACAACATCTTATAGAAGCAACACCAGACGCAATGAGGTTAACCTCTTTATCCAGGTCTCTGATGATGATATGTGGAGGTGCTGCTATTCGGTAGCTCATTTTATCTCTGTCTGGGAACATTCGTACGGTGTTCCCCTGATTCAGAACGGTATTGCAGCTTATGAATACCAGCAGAATGACTACCGGCAGAATCAGAGAATCCCGTCAGTTCAGCAGCGGGGATAAAAGACATATTTGAAAGGATAATGGAAGGAATGAAAATATGAATAGTATGGAAAACTGGGAAGTAATGCAGCAAATGAATGCTGCTGATACGCCTGCTGGCCAGGATTATGCCCTCAGGCGCTGTTCGTTTGATCCGAAAAGCCATCTGATCAACCTGGAGAGCGATTCGAATAAGAAAGCGCGCCTTTATCTGACGGTAGAATGGCGGGTTTACTGGTTTCAGACCTGGTGCCAGGAAAACGGGAAAAGCTATTTGATCGAGGAAAGTCCCGTTGAAAGCATCCAGGGAACCAGCTTCATTCAGAGCAGCTGCACGGTCTATATCGACGGTGAGGCTGCCGGACATGGAATCGGAGGCATCAACCTGAGCGGGAGCAAAGGCGGAGATTACTGCATCCAGAGCTGCGCCACTATAGCAAAAGGACGTGCGCTGGCGAACGCGGGATTCGGTTCCGTGTTTTCAAGCGCTCTGGACAGCGAAAACGGAGCGGATATCCCCTGCGACGGAGGAATGGGAACTGACTTTTTTGTCTTCTCTCCGCAATGGCTCGGACCAAAAGCAGATAATCAGCCACCAATCAGCCCTCAGACAGCTCAGGAAGTGATTCCCATGGGCCAAATGATGCCGGCATCTGCTGCGATGCCGTGCAGTCCGGGATTACCCCAGGCCTTTCCGGCTCGCACGGTCAGGCAGGCGACTGCAGCCCCTGAGACAGGAAACGCCCCCAAAACAAGAGAAGAAGCATTGAGATTTATCGTTCCCATGAAAGGGGAATGGTTTGGACATCCCCTGGGCGATGTCCTGGCCAAGAGTCCTAAGGATGTGCAGTTTTATGCCTCATGCAGAAACGCAGATCTGAAAGCAGCTGCAAAGCTGGTACTGAACAGATAGGAGGATTGAAAATGGCCCAGTTCAGCATTCCCATTGAAGATATCGTTGATTTGCTGGGCCTTGAAAGAAGCCCAAAAAATCACCCTGGAGCCAGAAGTATCAAAGTACATTGTCCGTTTTGCGGTCATGACGGGTATACAATGGATGTGGATGTGGTCAGCTGTGTTTATCACTGTTTCCACTGCCCGGAAGAAATGCAGAAGCACACCGGCGCACTCGACTTGTACAGTCGGGTGCGTCTGGGTGGTCCGTCTTATCAGATGAATCCCAAAAAGGTTTATCACCGGCTCTGCAAAGAACTCGAAGGTAAGTCCACGTGGATTCGTAATATGAAAGTGACTGTGCCAAAGGATAACAATATCTATCCTGCGGAAGATACAGTATTAAATGATGCCTACTCCGCACTGCTGCATCTGCCATATCTGAAATTGAGCCGGAAGCACATTGAGAACCTGGTGGCCCGCGGATTGCCGGAAAAGACAGCGCGCCGAGGGCTATTCGCTTCTGTGCCTCAAAGTGCTGAGCTTTTGAGGGAACATCCTGATGGAAAAACAGTTTCTCGCTGGTACTGGTCTCAGGGAATAGACGAAACCAGAAAGAACTCACCAATTCTATCAAAGTATCGCTGGAGAGATATGGTAGCTGGCATTCTGATTGCAGATGACCTATTAAAGCAGGGGATATCTCTCAAAGGAGTGCCTGGATTCTATCAGATAATCCCGGGAAGATGGGCATTCCGATATGATACAGGAATGCTGATCCCAACCATTTCCTATGAAGGCAATATAGTCGGGATTCAGACCCGTCGCGATGTACTCACGAAAAACGGCCTCAGATATATGACGCTGTCCTCCAAAGGTCTCCCTGAAGGAGTGACCGCTGGTATTGCCAGAACACATGTGATTCACAGTCGTGAGTCTATTACCTGCAATACTCAGGTCTATGTAACAGAAGGGCCATTGAAGGCTGACATCATTCTCTGGTACCTGACCAGATGGGAAAAGCAGGCGGATATAGCTGTAATTGCTCTGCAGGGAGTGAAGAACACCAAAGAGATTCCGGCTATAGCGGAAAAACTCCGCAAAGTCGGAATAACCAGAGTGTATACAGCGTTTGATATGGATAAATGCGGTAATACGGCAGTTGCAGAAGCAGACAAAACACTGCGGATACTGTTCCGCGACGCCGGGGTCAGCGTTGAAACACTCGTATGGGACTCGGAATTCGCTAAGGAGAAAAAAGAAGAACTGCTTTCACTGGCACTTGTCCATGACATCCCTTTTACACCAACAGATAATGACTTTTCAGACATTGGGAAACTGGCCCAGATCTTCACAAAACAACATATCGATTACAATGTCCAGTATATAGACGGAAAGAAAGTGAAGAGCCATTGGCGAACAGAAACAAAGGGATATGATGACTATTTGCATTGTTTGGAAATGAGATCAATTACGTGTTAGTTGGAATTTGGGGGGCCTGAGTGTATTTCCCCCGGAGGCGGTGTCGGAGTGATCAGTTCCGACACCGCCTTTTGTGCGAGATTATTGGCACTGATTTACTTGAATACGTTGCATGGAGGAATTATAATGGAACGCAGAGTATGAACACCTGCCCAAGTGAATAAAATGGAATATAAGAGGATACATATATGATGAAGATAAATGAACTGCTTGCCTATTTTGATAACGGAGGATCATTTGGGGATGATCCTGAGATCGTTTCATCCATGCGCACATATATTCAGGAAAACCGCCGTCTGCTGTTTGAGATGAACAACATATGGCATGAGGACCAAAATGAGATCACGGAATTGTTTACCAGAATCACCGCAAAGCCGGTCGGACAGGGCGTGAGAATCGAGACGCCGTTTTATACCGATTTTGGGAAAAACATTACGGTCGGGAACAATGTTTTCATCAATGCAGGGTGCAAATTCCAGGATCAGGGCGGCATCGTCATCGGGGATGGAACGTTCATAGGACACAACACAGTCCTGGCAACCCTGGACCATGATATTGATCCGGAGAAAAGACACCTGCTGCATCCGGCACCGATCCATATTGGAAATAAAGTCTGGATAGGCGCGGGTGTTGTGATTACAAAAGGCGTTACGATCGGAGACAATTCGATCATCGCGGCTGGTGCCGTAGTAACGCATGATATTCCCGCTAATGTAATTGCGGCTGGTGTGCCTGCAAAGGTGATAAAAGAAATATGATTCTCCATGGGAATACAAAACCGGGCATCTCCGGTACGGAGAAACCCGGTGTTTGATAGTATATGTGAGTTAGGAGACGAAACATTATGATGAATATTCTCTGCTTCGGAGATTCCAATACATTCGGAACGAATCCCTCGGGAGGCCGATGGGATCTCCATGAAAGGTGGCCTGGGGTCCTGCAGGACGAGTTGGGAAGTGAATACCGGATTATCGAGGAAGGCCTGGGTGGAAGAATCACAGTGATGGAAGACGCACTGGAAGGCGATAAGTGCGGGAAAAGGCACTTACCGGTACTGCTGCGATCTCACAGGCCGCTGGATCTGGTGATCATCATGCTCGGGACAAACGATATGAAACACAGGTTTAATATGCTCCCGGTCGATATCGCAAAGGGCGCGGCACAGCTGGGAGAACTCGTGACGACCTATCCATATGGGGAGCACTACCCTGTCCCTCAGGTTTTGCTGGTCAGCCCTATCCATTTGAAGCCTGGCATCGGACATAGTACATTTACAGGCTTCACGGAGGACGCTGTAATTGTGTCGCATTTATTGGGAGAATACTACCGACAAGAAGCGGAAAAACATCAATGGCTGTTCCTGGATGCCTCAGAGGTCGCATTTGCCAGTGAGAAAGACAAGCTCCATATGGAAAAAGACGATCATCGTGCTCTGGCGTCAGCAATCGCAAAGATGGTCAGAGACTGTTATTCCAAGTAACTTGGAATTAACGGAGGTGCGTATATGGTTATAAAAGAAATCGAAGTCAAGGATATCCTGACAAAAACGAATCTTCCGGTGTCGGATTACGCAGTCAATCCCTATGTGGGCTGCACACACGCCTGCAAATACTGCTACGCCTCCTTCATGAAGCGCTTTACCAACCACCCGGAGCCCTGGGGCGAGTTTGTGGATATCAAGACCTGGCCGGAGATCCATAAGCCCGGGAAGTATGCCGGGAAGGAAGCCTTCTTCTGCTCGGTCACCGACCCGTACCAGCCGCTGGAGGCCAAGTATGGACGCACCCGCGCTCTGCTGGAGCAGCTTCTGGACACCGGGATCAACATCAGCATCTCTACGAAATCTGACCTTATCCTGCGGGATCTTGACCTGATCAAGCAGTTTCCCTGCGCCAATGTTTCCTGGTCTATCAACACGATGGACGAGGGCTTCCGAAAAGAGATGGATCGTGCCGTCAGTATTGAGCGCAGATTGGAGGCTATGCGTCAGTTCTATAAAGCTGGTATCCAGACAACATGCTTCATCTCGCCGATCTTCCCCGGCATTACGGATGTGTTCGAGATCATAGAGCGAGCCAAGGGCCAATGCAACCTCATATGGCTGGAAAACCTGAATCTACGCGGAGACTATAGGAAGCGTATTCTGGACTGGATCCATGATCATCATCCGGAATTGGACGAGCTGTACCATGAGATATATACAAAGAAAAGCCGCGCCTATTGGACTGAGCTGGATCAGAGGGTAAGGGAATATACGGCAAAGGAAAACATGCTGTATATTCGCGATGACGACCAGTATCGCGCACAATTTGGCGAACCGCCTGTGGTGTGCAACTACTTTTATCATGAAGAGATTACGAAATCGGCAAAAAAGGGATGAACACAATTCCAGTTCATTGTGAGGAATCATCGAGCGTCTTTTATGATCTCGCCCTTGACTTCGCCGAACGGCATAGAGTATAATAGCAGCACGAGAAAACAGCCGAACAGCTAAGTTCTTCGGCTGCTATTTTAGGGCCTGCTGAAAAACCTCATTTAGAGCAGAAAAGTACTGAATAATGTGTAAACTATTGCCAAGCTGCAAGCAATTTGTGACAAATAGTTCTGAATATGGTATAATGAAGTCAGCCAAAACCGGCAAGATCTTCATTTTTCTGGTTATTATGGGGTGATTTCATGTACCGGAAGGACAATAAAGAGCAGCT
>CAZMXF010000026.1:0-16497 GCA_964570015.1 uncultured Oscillospiraceae bacterium
GATATATTTCGGTTCGCCCCAGGCATAGAAAAACAGGCTCGCAATCAGAAGCCAGTAGTTGCGGAGCTTCCTTGGGAGCAGAAAGTTGATTCCGTACGTGACCGGAAGAAAGAGAAGAAGAAACTCAATACTGGAAAAGAGCATAAGCCGGGGTTTTCCTCCTTCGGAATTCAGAGAGGTATTCTGTCGATGCAGAGTTTTAAACTGCCATGTCGAGCAGTAGCTGTTTCCGGAGATCTGTCTTCAGGCAATGATCTCCGGTTCTGTGAAAGAGTAAATATAATACGTCACCTGCGGTGACTCAAAACACGCTTTCTGGGAAAAACAGCTATCAAATCTGTTTTGATACGCTTCCCCCATATAGTTCTGCAGATATCGATACCCGGACATCTCATCATACGGCGAATCCGAGAGAATCAGTACAGACTGTTCCGGGCTGATCTCACGATATCGCTCCGTCGCGACCGGTGATCCATAGGGGATCAGCAATCGGCTCTGCTCATCGCTGTTTGCCGCTGTGTTCGGAAAAACCGAGCAGAACTCAATCCGATCCTCAGAACAGGCAGCAATCGTCGGTGTCTGATAGTCTCCGTAGATCGTCCTGATTCCGTTTTCTTCCAGCCAGGATACGATTTCAGAATAGAACAGCTTCTGCGCCTGATATTTGACTGCGTCAGGATATACATTGAAGAAATAGCTCATTGCTCCGCAAAGCAGTACCACCGCACAGAGCAGTGACTTTATTCTGCCTGTCAGATGCTCCAGCAAGAATGCAATGCTGAGCGGAAGGAGCAGATACCATACAAAGTAATAGATCGCACGGACCTGTACCACCAGAACGCCCGCCATAAAGACCCCGAAGAGACTGATCCAGCAAAACAGAAGCATCCTGGAACCCATCCGGTCTTTTTTCTTCAGGCATGACATCAGGGCCAACAGCGCCAGGATCAGCAAGAACACCCCAAGGACAGCAAGCAGTTTCCATTTCCAACCATACCGGAGGTAGCGCAGCCCGACCAGATCCAGGAATGCTTTTCCACTCTCGACAATACGTGTTCCCAATGCCCCGGTCATGGCATCGTCGACACTGTTGACATTGGACAGATATTGGCTTCCCTGGTGCTGCCTGATATACCCGTTACATAGGAGTCCGATCAGATTGGTCCCGAGGGATGCTGCCGCGAAAACAAGTCCCTTCTTCTCTTCCGTATCCATTCTGTTTCGCAGCCAGAGGATCAGCGTAATCAGCAAAAGAGGGATGCAAAGGGCCAGCATTTCCCTCTGGCTCTGGACTCCCAATGCAAAGCTTGCCGCCAGGGACAGCACAATGAGCAGCGGAGAAACCGGCATTGTTTTTCCGAATCTCACCCAGATCCCAAGATGCAGAAGGATCACCAATAGATAGCAGGCATAATAACTCGCCATGGTATGCAGGATCTGAAACCCATAGGTGGAAGAGCTGATACTGTCTCCAAGGATCGTCGCACCGGCCATACAGAAGAGGCCTGCCATAAGCGCCGGTTTTGACAGAATCGGTCGAAAGCTCCAGGTAAAGCACAGCAGGTTCAGCAAAAACATCAGAGAAGACGCACAGGCCATGGAGAACACACTGTTATGGAAAATACCGTTAAACAGAGCAGATACTGCAGGTGTAGCAATAATATAATACTGATTCCCGAAGAGCCAGTTCTTCGGGAAAAGGGTATGCTGTTCCGCCATCCGTTTTGCAACGCTTGCATCGGCAAACATGTCAAAGTTATACCACTGTGCCCCATGGAAATTGACCCAAAGCACGGTGATCCCCCAGATCAGCGTGCCAATCACAAATGGCAGGTATTTCCTGCTCAGGCGTTCTGTCTGCATCCCGTGCTATACTCCTTCGTCGAGATTATGTGCCTGCTCTGTACTTCCGTAAAATGCATATCCCGCAACGAGAAGCAGCAGCGGGATCAGCGCATAGTGATAGCGGGCAGCAACTTCCACCAGCAGCTGCGCCAGAATAAGACCGATTGCAAAGAGAATACATACCAGCACGCTGCCGCTCTCTTTTCTTTTCCATATCTCTGCGCTGCCGCATACCGAAAACAGAATGATCAGATAATACCAGATGTTGCTGAGCATACAACAGATTTTGTATTGCCCGCTGCTGAGGCTCTCCATTGCATAGAATACCCCGCCTTCTTCATGGCCGAGCAGTGTTCTCAGTTTCAAGAGCATCAGGCGAAGCATCGCCGGCTTGGCCTCAGAAATCCGAAGCTTTGCATCCTGAAGCATGCTCTGCTGGGCAGCTTCCGCATCTCTTTCATATTCGCCAAAATATCTGCCCTGCAGAAGATCCATATCCGTATCCGAATAGGAACCGTTTGTCTCCAGGTTGAACCCGACATAGATGTTATAACCCGGAACGGAAGGCGGTACCTGCTCCAGCTGCTCCGTGGCATAGGCGCGCCAGAGCCCATTGCCGCACGTATAGCTAAGGGCAAGCACAAGAATCACGAGCAGCCATTCTTTCCAGTGCTTTCGGAGCTCTTCCCATTTCAGAAGAAAGGCCCACCACAGGATCAGGGCAATGATTGGAATCATTGCGATTGGACGCGCGGCTTGAATGAGAGCCAGGATCACGCCGCAGATGAAAGCAGCAACAACAAGCTTTACAAGTGCTTTGTTTTTTTCTTTTGACAGCTGTATCTCTGTACTCTGTATCAAAAAGAAAAACAGAAGCAGCAGGCAGGTATAATACGGCTCAGACAGGGACATCGTATTATAAAACATTTTTGACGGACAGAGAATCCAGAGCAGGAAACTCCGTGTCGCGGCATACAGGTCCGTCTTTCGAAGCACCATATAGAAAAGGATGATCCCGGAAAGCGTCGTCAGTACAACATTCAATGTTACGGCCACAGCAAGATGCGCTCCAAACACTTTCAGGAACAGGCTGAGGAAAGAAGCATAGCCCAGAATATGCGGAAACATCGCGACATAGTCTTTCATCCCCGGATGCACGCCAAGGGACAGATCTTTGGCAACCTGGAAGAAGGTTCTGTAATCCGCCGCCTGGACCGGGCGAAAGAAAAGCGCAAACGCACCATTTACAAGGAGGCAGAGCACACTCAGCAAGATACAGGTCGATGCTGCGTTGCAGCCGTTGATCCGATCATGGAGTTTTTCTCGCCTTCCCCGGCTGAACCATCCCGCGGCAAACAGAAGACACGCGGCAAGAAAGGCAAGAAGATAGGACTTGTGTGAGAGATTGCCAAATGATTCCAGTGCAACCGGCAATACAGTCAAAACGAGAAAGATCAGCAGAACAATCTTTCTGAACAGTTCTCTTGTGAACGTTGTCAAGCTCTCCTCGCCCCTATCTTCTGTCAATTGATGGTTTTTCTACCTTGCCGCTTCTAGCATACGCCGGAAACCGAAATGATCGATATACACTCCACAGACCGTAGATTATTGCCCGACAGAGGGGAAAGCAGCCTCCTCTTCCCGGTTATGAAGCGCTGCAAGGATTAATTCATCATTTTCCATCATCGGCATCAATTGTTTATTTCTCTTCACAACCGTATTGTAATCCGTCTCATGTTTTATAATGGGTATGTAACGCTAATTGGTAGTCATTGGGTCTGTGAAACCGCATTTCTGTTTTACCCTTTATTCCTCCATTGATTGGCAATAAACCTGCCCGGTCTTGTATAATTCAGTACTTTTGCATAGTTTCCTGCTGCTGTAGCATTGTCCGGAATATCTTTAGTTACTACCGACCCGGCCCCAATTGTAACATTATTTCCTATTTTCACATTTTCCACGATACAGCAGGATGGACCAATATATACATTATCCCCAATCACAGCCGCTTTTCCTTCATTTGCACCGATTGTTGTCCATTGGCTGAGATTGCAGTTATTCCCAATAATAGCTGATTCATTACAGATCAGCGGACCACCATGTCCAATATATAAGCCATATCCAATCTTTGTACGGGGTGGAATCTGGATCTGCTTTCTTGTGAGATTAAGTTTCCAGAGCAGGATGCCAACAAAGTGCTCCAAGCCTTTTGAGTTATATAACCTAAATGCGACCTGCCAGCGAAATGTCTTATCCTGATACTGGTACAGGAATGCTTTCCAATCTGTTCTCCCTGTATATCTAAAAAGGTCAGATTTAATATACTCATTCATTATTTCGTATCCCCTGTCTGCTCAAAAACTTATTGATTATTAAATTGCAGCAAACATTAATGTCGTTAATTTGTATCGGTATATTTTAGTCATTACCGGAAATCAAAGATATCTTTATGCGTGTGCTTATTAATAACTCCGCCAATTGAAGAAGCATCGTAAAAGGGCTATCACAAGATCCGCGTACGTAAAATTCCCTATACAACAAACAAGGGTTTTCAGCGTGTGTACAGTTTTCCCAGCTTTTGATCCTTCTCCGATAGTTTCAGCGGTGTTCCATCAGGGAAATGGTAACTTTCCGCTGATGCCGTTCCATGGTACGTTCCGATCAGTTCCGGCCATTCAATCCCAATATCTGGATCATTCCATGCAATCCCACCTTCGTCGTTCGGGTGGTAGAAATCATCACATTTATAGAAGAACTCTGCCAGATCCGAGAGAACCAGAAAGCCATGCGCAAAGCCTCTCGGGATCAGGAACTGGACCCGATTCTCTGCTGAAAGGATTTCCCCATGATACTTTCGATAGGTTGGTGAGCCCTCCCTCAAGTCCACCGCCACATCAAACACGGTGCCATGGATCACCCGCACCAGCTTGGCCTGCGGGAACTGCTTTTGAAAATGAAGGCCGCGCAGCACACCCTTGCTGCTGGAACTCTGATTGTCCTGGACAAAGTTATAGTGCAGTCCTGCTTCGCGCATGTCGTTCTCGTTATATGTTTCCATGAAATATCCCCGGCTGTCGCCGTGGATCGCAGGCATAATGACACAAAGGCCTTCGATGTTATTGACGTTGTATTGGACTTGAATCTGGCTCATAAGCCGTCTTCCTTTCTACGTTGTTGAGCAAATCAAAAATCTGATCAGCTAAGGTTATTCTATACCGTGTAATTCTCTGTAATGCTTTCTCCTATACAGGGTTTTGTCGTGGCATCAATTCAAGAGCGAAGATGCTGTTTGAGCGGAATGAAGATGGCCGCCTCATCTGTGCTGAGCATTTGGTAGTGTTCCTCCGGAAAAGAATCCGGAAGATCTTTCTTCTTACTTATGTAGTAAATATTTTCTTCCGTATGGTGCACAATTTCTTCGTATTTTTCCAAGTAAGACATATAATTGCTTTTATATGAAAAGTTCCAGGCAGTAAATGTTCCGAATTTCAAATCCGCATCAAGATAAATAACAGGGGAAGCAGCAAAACTGACAAAGCGGATGTCCTGTCTTTCTTTCACAGGATCCAGCAAGGTACTCAGGTTTTCATATTGCTGTTCATATTCTTCCTTGTGCTCTGGTGTTGTCCTTAATCCACTGGCTGCACCGATCTCTATTGTTTCGGTCAGCGCTGCCGGTTCTTCATCCCAGTACTGTCTGATGATTCTTGTAAACAATTCACTGGAAAGCTGTGTCGCCATAATTCCGACGCATACAAGGGATATAAGTAAGTGAAACTGTTTTTTGTCCAAATACTGTCTTCCTAATTCCTGGCAGAGCCTTATGATATATACAATGCTTACCGCGCCGCAAACCGACAATGTCATGCCGATGGCATAGATGCCGGTATTTGATGCAAGATCATTCAGGAATGTGTAAATCAGTCCGGTGACAGTAAAACTGACGAAGAGATCCCATGGTTTTTCTTCGAGCAAAGCAAATGCCGCAAGCCCCAACATGGCAATATCAATCATTTGCTGGTTAAACTTTACATATACATCATTGCTTAGATAACAGTATTCTGCATACAAGTACCCTAATACACACACAAGAAAAAGCACAAGCCTGATTCTGCGTAAGCCTTTCTTATAAAAAGTGCACAGGATCGATCCCCCGATAACGGCAACGTATGCATAGTTATATTTTACAAGCTGCACCAGGCAGCCCAGCAATCCCTTCAGAATACTCGTATTCATGTGCTCGGGATCTTCCATCACCATTTGAATGCATTCAAGATAGGTCTTCCAGCTCTCCCCGCCTTTTCTTACAAAACCAAGAACAATAATCACAGCAATAATCATACTGCAGCAGCCGCTCAATCTGACAATCCGATAAAAGTTTTCTTCCCATACAGATCTTTTCTTTCGCTTGCAGATGGCTAAAAGCAGAATAATAATATATGCACCTGCCATATATGGACTGCATAGGCTCAGAATGACCGACAATAGGGAAAATAAAATCGAAATGACGGCCGTGTTTTTGGAGGGAAGATTTTGGATTTCGAGCATGAGACACGACAAAAGCAGACAACTCATCAATCCAACTGACGTGTATGACAATGTCATATAGTCCAGCGGCGAGAACAGAACCAAATATACAAATACACATAATGCAGCGGGTGTTGATCTGGTATGCTTTTTGATCACATGGAATACGGTCAAACATGTCCCCCACCAGAGGGCGCAATACGTGTATCTGAATGCTAAAAGAATCCCTGTATTATCCGGTCGAAACAGTCTGAACACACAGTAAAATGGCAAGAGCACAGGGCCAAACACTTGTGCCGGATGCCATTCATCCAGAATCATATGATCTCCCTGATAGAGTCGCTGCGCTAAGGTGACAATAAACGGCTCGTCATTAAAACACCAGCCATAAGGAGCCCTTAGAATCAAAAAGGCAGCGGATAAAATCATAATACCAAAAGTCACGAGCTGGTAAAGGCTTTTGTTTTTCTGGCTCACATTTCCACCACTTTCACTTCACAGCAGGGATCATCTCAATCAGTGGCTGCAGATGATCCCTGCAGCGAAAAGATTATTGCCCCCTCCATCGCGGCATTGAAAACCCATTTTGAACCGAGCGATTTCATGGCCCTTTTTCAGATTGATTCGTTTCGATTCTTTCAAGAAGGCCTCAGGACAATTTCTCAGCCGCTCTGGTGAGACGTTTTTTAATATGTTGTCTTGTTTTAAACATATGATATTCTGGGCTATTGTATATTTGTGAGTACTCTCTCAAACAATCTTCATGGTGTTTCTGAACATAGAAGCGCAGTCTGCGATATGCTGCGTCCTTCCCTTGGTCGAAGATCCTGAACAAGAAGGTCCGTAAGCCATCATATAGATTGTCCAGATAATCCTCAGAAACCATTTTAGGCGCCATCAGCATTTTCAGGTACTTTTCGTCGTCCCGGTCGACCTCAACAACTCTTTCAAGGCCCTCTTCCAGTGATGAAAAGGCACCCAAATTAATTATTGCTTCCGGGTTGAATTCCTGTTCAACCGTTGGGTTCCCATAATAAATCGGAATAGAGTCTGCGCAAATCGGGTCTACGATTTTCTCGGTAACAAATCCCGGATAACGGATACTTTCACACGCAATCGTGAATTTACAAAGGCGCAGAAACTTCGATTTTTCGTCATTGAACGGGACGACATCTCCGCCTGGCATATTGTTCATGAAACTCCCCGCAGATTCAACGCGCTTATACTTTTGAAGACTCTCAAAAATAGCTTCGCGTTCGCCATACGCTGAATGATGACCATAAATGAAATTGCAAAAGTATTTTTTCCGCTGAAGCGCTTCCTTCGCCTGACTGTATGTCAAGCCATGGGAATGCCGTTCAACTTCATCTTTAAAATAGAAGCACAGTGGGTATCGATAGTATCTGTTCTCGTTATACGCGTCCGGAAATTGGATATGATCAAAACCTATTGCATAATCAAACACATTAAAATCCGGTACCAGCGGTTCCCCTGTATAAAAGATCTTAACACAGTCATACTTCATATAAGAGAATGGATTCGCTGTGGGCGTGGCAATCAGGAAATCCGGATGGTCTGAGATTTTCAGTTCATACCGTTCTCTTAAAATATCTGTAAAAAGGTTGTGCTCCTTGTCAAAGCTCGGCCAGAATCCCTCAAAATTGATCGTTATCATTTGTGTGATACTCCTTTTCATTGTTTACAAGGGGCCATGAAAACCTTTGAGATATCAATTCATCAATTGGCAGATCTGTGGTTTTTTAAGCTGCTTACATTTTCCCTCTTCTGCCTGTCATTCGTCTGACAGCATGCGATATGCGTCGGGGAAACGCCAGGATTCGATGCCCTACCACATAATCCGGACTGTCCTTTTTGGCGATGTCAAGTGCATGATACAGCTCTGAAAGAAGGCATGGCATTATCGTTTTTTCATACTCTTTTAAATCTGTCGGACAAAAGAACTCATCGCATTGCTCATCCATGCCAAAGCATAGATTGAAAACTCGCTGCCAGGAATCTTGAATGTCGAATGCCCGTATTTTTTCAAATCTCTCTCGCGATCTCTTTCCGTACTCCCACCTTTTCTGATCATCCAGTAAAAGGTTTGAAACAGCTTCAGCCATTAGATCTGTTTTTCCCAAGGGTACAGTAATAATGCCATATTCGTTTGTAATATCCGCCAGAAGCGGTAATTGATACATAACACAGGGAATACCATGGGCATTCGCTTCCAGCAGAACCAATGCAAATCCTTCTGTCTCAGATGTCATAACGAGGATATCACAACTCTTATAATATTCAGAAACATCTTTCTGGAAACCGTGAAACCTCACATTGGCATTGAGTTTCAAATCATCACATAGCTTGAGGGTTTCCTCTCCATAAGATTTCTCAGCCTGTCCCACAATGTCAAGCGTCGCATCCGGAACTTTTTCCAGCAGCTCCTTCATCATCAGCAGAGCATCTTTGGTTCTTTTCTCTTCGGAAACCCTTCCGACCCAGAGAATCCTTTTTCCGGATGTACATTTTGAATTCTCTTTAACGTCTTCAATTTGTTCAGGAACGGGATTCTGAATATAATAGGAATTGCAGCCGCATAATTGATGAAACCTTGCCGCTGATTCTGACAGCGAGAGAATCATATTGCACAATCGAAAAGCTCGATGAGATAAGTAACCAAATTCCTGCCCGCTTCGATAGATAACAGGAAAAAAACCATGTTGATATACAATATAAGGAATCCTGTTGATCCTCATCAGTGCACTTTCCCAAATTACACTTGAATCATACCACAGATGGTTTACATACACATCAATTCTTTCTTCCTGAATGATCCTTTGAATGCTCTGAAGACGCCGGATCATATCGCTCGAAGGCGGAATGGTGTAACGCGTGACCGTCTCCGGATAAGGATAGTCAAGAGGGTTAGGATCCTCTTCCGTAATCAAAACGACTCGAAAGCCCATCTTACTCCATATTCTTATGAGAGAAGACTGTACACGCTCAATTCCCCCATTGTATGCTCTCGTGTAGAAGGTAGCTACCGAAAGTTTTTCCTCAGGTGCAGCCGGAGGATCAAACGGATACTTTTCCCAAAAGGAAATGGCGCGTTCCAGCTTCCATATTTCACTCAACGCGCCAAGCACCATGCCCGGTCCAAATTGCTCAATAAGCGGATTTAACAGTTCTTTGGTTTCCCGGAACGCGGAGTCATTACAATCAGAGCTCTTTGACCATGGCAATTCCCTACATCTGGCAATTAATTCACGTTCCATCTTTATAAGCCCCTTTTAGCCTTATTTTTCATTACTGTATAGAAACCCGCTCCGTATTCAGACTCCATTTATTATTTGGATCCGCCTATTCTTCTATTCAGGCAATCCTTTATTCAGTAAAGAGACATAATCATATCGATCCAAATATCTGATTTGAAGTCTCTCATTTTCATACTCTGATAAAACACCAACTTCATCTTCATCGGCAAAGCCTTCAAAACAGTATGTCGATTGTAATTCTGGATAGTTGATATGTGTAAAAGCAACTTTTCTCTCATACGGAAGCTTATCAAACTCCTGCAGCATCTGATAAGTACATCCGTCGCGATCCGTAAAGAAGACTGCAATATTATCATAGTTCATGCGTTTCAGTCTTCTTTTCCAGCACGATTCAGCCTCTTCTTTTGTCTTGAAATGCTGGAAATATATTTTGACGTCTTTTAACATCGCAACTGGATAAGGGATCCCCTCTTCCGAAATAAAGCTCAAATCAGACCGAAGATACTCTTTCAGGTTTGAGATGAGTTTAATATAATCACCGGGCTCCATCCAGAGATTAACAAATGGAGATCTGAACTCCAGCCCCAAATCATGACTGATGATTCCTCCATTGCAATTGCTTGCGATAATAGAGATGTCAGGATTCCTCAATCTTTTACGATTTTTCCTGTCAATCGCGTGTCTCCCTATTATGTTTCTAAGTATACTCCAGTATTCATCATTTAGTTTTCTAACAACCTTACGGCAGAATCGATACATTGCCTTATCCTTTCAGCCTGTTTCGTTTTCATTTCTCTGAAGCATTCCTTTCAGCTTGCTCAGAAAGATGAATACGCCCGGAGCCAATAATCTTATTCTTCGAGGAAGAGTCCACTGATGAAAATTATCAAAACAAATCTCTCTTGCCATTCTGTCGATCTCACGGACACGCTTTTTTTCTTCCTGTGTCTGAGGTTTCAGCAGCAACTTGCTTCGAAAGAAGACGGGGGTAAATGTATTTCCCTCCGGAACTAATAATTCTGTATATTTCCCACCTTTTTCCTTAAAATAAAAATATCTTTCATACGAGGCTTCAATTCCATCGAGATGTCTGAAAGAATATGTTCCCATAATGCTGTTGCTTCGTTGGTAATATACATACAGTGTTTCACTGAGAATGCTGATTTGCCTGCATCGGTCAATTACCCGATATAATGTAAACTCGTCTTCGTTATATTTACCTATAGGAAAACGGATGTTTTGAAACAGTTGTCTCTTGATCAGTTTATTACAGGCCATTGTATAAAGAACGCCATTATTCTTATAGCTTTGCCTGAGAGCGTCAAAGCCGGTCAGTACATTGTCCGGTAAAAAACACTCCGAAAGAAGCTCTCCATCCTGGTTGACCCGTTTGCCGCCGCACAATGCCATATCCGATCGATCGATAACAATTCTTTCATACAGCTTCTCCATCATTTCAGGCATGATCGTATCGTCGCTGTCAACAAAGGCGATGAATTCACCGCTTGCCATATCAATCCCCGCATTTCGGGCATCTGACAAACCACCGTTCTGTTTATGGATCACTCTTATTCTCTGATCTGATGATAAATAAGCATCACATATGGCTCCGCAGTTGTCAGGGGACCCGTCATCGACCAGTATGATTTCCAAATTCCGATACGTCTGATTAAGAATACTGTTTATGCACTTTTCCAAATACGGCTCCACATTATAGATGGGTACGATCACACTGATTAAAGGGCCAGTACTCATATTCATATAGCATGCTCCATCGAGATTCCTCAGTAGTTTATGCAATTTCAATTTGATCAGGAACAGGGAACGATTCAATCCCCCGATCCTGTATCCGGAAACAGCATGCGCTGAATATCCCTGATCTCCTCAGGTTCCTTCATCCACCACTCGCTCTTTTCTATCTTATCAATGGTTTCCTGGTCAAAGCGCCATCCAATGTGTTTTGCCGGCACTCCTCCAACGATTTCATATGGCAATACATCTTTTGTAACGACCGCGCCCGCACCAATGACAGCTCCGTTGCCTATATGAACCCCACTTAAAATAATGGCATTCAGCGTGATTAAAACTCCATGTCCAATTTCTACGGCCTGTCTTTTTTCCGTTCTTTTGGGCTCAATCAACGGATGGGCCGAAAGTGTATGATGAACGTCATGCTCCTGAGGGCAGATGTTCACATAGGCTGATATGGTACAGTAATTCCCCATGCGGCAGTTTTCCACTTTGGTATGTGCACTGATTACAGAGTACTGTCCGATACTCACATCAGAAGAAACGACTGCATTTTTATAAACAACTGCTCTTTTTCCATATGCAGCTTTTGTACTCGCATCAAGAGACTGGATCGACGTCTGATGCTTTTTATTATACTCCCAGTATCGATACTTTCTTATGATCCACATTTCTCATCTCTCCTTCAAATATCAATGCACAATGCTTTCTTGTAGATCTCTTTCAGCTGGAAAGCATATTGCTCCGGTGAATGAGCATGCTCAATCCTCGTTAATGTGAGTGTCGCTTTTCTATATAGCACATCTCTGTTTTCCAAAATACCAGCAACTATGTTCGTCAGCTCTTTTCGGATCATCTTACTGAGGGAATCAATCTCTTCTCTCGAATAATGTGCAAAATCATCTCCATGAGATAACGGAATATCGTTTGTATTGATAATCCAGCCGCATTGGTCATTATTGATTTCGGGCAGAGCCTGCCTGTCTGTTGTTACAACCGGGCAAGCGCATGACTGCATCTCCAAGACCGAAAAACCGAAAGTATCCCCCATTGAGGGCAGCAATCCAACATGCGCCTGTTTTGCACGCTTTAAGACCTCTTCATTCGATAGCTTCTCATGATATTCCAGCCAGTCGGCGTGTGTGATAATATGCTGGATTTCTTCGCGTTCTTTTGCATCCAGATAGAAATTATTATAATTATCATTCAGCTTTCCGACAAAAGTGAGAGAAAATGAGTCATATTTTTTTCTCAGCTGATCAAATACTTTAAGTACCTCCGCCCCTCCTTTACGTTTCACCTGGCTTCCAATATAGAGGAATTTGACTTTTTCGGCATGATCATACTTTATTTGGATTTCTTCCGGGCTTATGAGCAGATCCTGAGGGGGATAGATCACTGTCATTTTTTCTTTCACTTGCTCAATCTCATGTTGATTTGCAAACTGAGACAGCAGCCAGAGCTCATAGTTATAGGCCCATTGGGACATTGGAAGAATAGCAACACATTGGTCGGAGAGAATCAGCGGCAACTGTCTTCTCATGAGTCTGTAATTGATTCTGTTCTCCTCGCTGAAATACTCCGGGAATGTTTTCTCAAATGTCGCGACCCATCGGTTACGGTCATGAAGGCAAACTCGATTAAATGTATGAATTACATCAATCTCCGGGTAAATCGGGGCATCCAGAGTAAAGTGAACTCCCTGCGCATACAGTTCGGTCTGTCTGATTGCAGGAAAAGATCTCCCTATGAAGCGGAGCGCTCTTCCCATGGTTTCTCTCTTGTTTTCGATCTGAACATATTGCACTTCCGGTACTTTATTCAGGATCATTCTTTTGTCCGGATAGGAGTCGCTGTAAATTCCGATTCTTGGCGTCATTGCCGTCCACTAATCCTCTCCACATTCCCTCAGTTTATTCGCAGCAACAATAATTTCGCCACTTCCATCCTGTCGTTCAACGTTTTCATAAAGAACAATGGTTGGCTTGTAGTAATTCACCAATTCATCAATATAACCGGCCATTGTCGTGCGAACAAACACCACACGATGAAAACTCTCGGCAAAATCATCATATAGGTATCCTTCGATGTAACTATCTCCTACAATCAGTAATGTATCACTATTGTCGACCTGATCATTATAGAATATATGGCGGCTTTCATTCGCATAGCGTGAAAGATGTATCGGTTCTTCCTCCGATTGATATGCTGCTGGATTTTTGATCACGAAACGCTCTTCCATATCTGTTTCATGGATTCCGCCAAATTGAAAACTCCCCATATCGGTTTCTGTAAGGTCATAGTCCTCTTCCTGCAGAATCCGGTAGCGTCCTGAGTTGTTTCGATTGATCTCTTCCATAATCAGGCAATAGCCAAGATATGCTCCTCTCGGCGTCCAATGGCTGGCGTCATACCACGTCCCATAAGAGTGGAAGCGTTCTTTCTGCGCAATAAGCGGTTCCTTCAAGGTGATGAGATCGATATCTGTTCTCTCCCTCAAAGCAGCCACAATCTGATCTGTTTTTGACATCTCTCCATATTGCAGAACATGCTCCGGGAAATATTCGGGATATATGGACTGCCGATCCCAGCACTGTATATAGTAGAATTGAATATTCCGTTCTTTTAGATAATCCGCATATATTTGATAACTATCAACAATCAGGCTCAGCTCATCTTCTGAGAGCAGATTGAGATGCTGATAGTTTTTTAAAATGGATTCTGTCACATAGTTTGCTTCACCGTTTGGTCCCAGAACATTATTATAACAATCACCTGGCAGCTGCTGAAAAATATGATACTGTATTTTGGCATTATTCAGGATCATCCAGTTCCGGAAGCCGATTCGGTCATTGAACCAGCTCTCCAGATCTGACATAAAATGACGGTTCCAACTGCCATCTTCGTTTTTCAGCAGAGCCGCTGTCGATAATCTTCTGTTTTCCCCTTCTGATATTGTGCTTTCATAATCAGCACATAGAAGCGGAACAACAAGAAATGCCAAAAAAACGATGGTGAAGATAATCTGAATTGGCTTTTCTTTACTCATCTGATTCACACTCAAAATTGGAAGTAGATAAACGGATTATATGTTCCTGCAACGATACGGAATATTGATAGTGCAAACAGGAGCAGCAGGGCTGTATATTTCAAGCATAACCTCAATGGCTTTCTCGCCGGCAGGATCAGGTGACGGACTCTGCCGGGAAAACTTGTGGCAAAGAAAATCCCAAGGATCATCATTGTCACAGTCCACCTGTCCAGGTACCACCATGTATCAAATCCGGGAGTCGCGGGGATGAAGAAACCAAACATACTTTTAAGAAACAGCCATGCCTCGTGTAATGTCGGTGCACGAAAGAGAATCCAACCGATGTTCACAGCTAACAGTGTATAGAGATGGCCCACAACATTCTTTATGCCCGATTGATCATCTGTATGAAGTTTTTTCTCACGGGTTCTCCAAAATCGCTCCAGAATGATTAGAATTCCATTCAGGAATCCCCACAGGATAAAGTTCCAGGCAGCTCCATGCCAAAGCCCTGTAAGGAAGAATACAAGGATAAGATTCCGATACACATGCCGTCTGTTTCCTCCCAAAGGAATATAGACATAATCCTTGAACCAAGATGAAAGTGAAATATGCCACCTGCGCCAGAATTCTGAGATGTTACGGGAAAGATATGGCAGATTGAAGTTCTCTCGGAAATGGAATCCAAACATTTGTCCCAGACCGATTGCCATATCGCTGTATCCGGAAAAATCATAATAAATCTGAAGTGTGTATGCAATGCTGCCAATCCAGGCAACCGCTGGCAGATTTCCATTTTCTGCATTGCTCCAAACTGCATCTGCAGTAAGCGCCATGCTGTTTGCAATAATGGCTTTTTTACTTAACCCTATAATGAAGCGCTCAATGCCATCACAAAAGTCTGATATATTGACAGACCTTCTGTCAATTTCCTCTGCGATGTCCTGATATCTTACAATCGGTCCCGCAATCAATTGGGGGAAAAGGGCAATATAGAGCCCAACCTTTGCAATATTCTTCTGGGCTGAAACTCTCCTTCGGAAAACATCGACTACATAAGACATTCCCTGAAAGGTGAAAAAAGAAATACCGATCGGTAAAATGATCTCTTTAAGTGTAATCTGGGTCTGAAACAAAGAATTGAATGTAGTTACCGTAAAATTATAGTATTTGAAATAAAACAGAATTCCAATATTCACCAACAGCGCCAAAATCAAGACACATTTTGACCAGCACCGTGGGGCCAGGAGTTCAACAAGCAGGCCACTCAGGTAGTTAAGGAATATACTACAAAAAATAAGAACCGCATACTGTGGCTGTGACCAGGAGAAGAAAATCAAACTCACCAGCAACAGCCAATAGTTTCTCGCCTTTCCCCTCAGGACATAATACCCTGCTAATGTAATTGGTAAAAAAACAAACAGGAAAAAAACAGAACTGAATACCATTTATTGGTTTCTCACTCTTCTCCGCATTTTAATACTAAATTTTTCGCTCCGATTCGGGTATAGAACCTCTGTCAATCACAAAACAGTAAATCAGAATCAGAGACAGCTTCACTGCATAGCTGATGAGCAGAGCAACGCAGCAGCCCATTAATCCATACGGCCGGTACATGGTCAGGGCAAGAACGACATAACAGGCCAACCCGCCTCCGCTGATGATGATCTGGCGGTTCGTTTTTATCGTCTTCAGTGCCAAGGGGTGAATGATATTCACAAATGATGAGATACAAAGGCTGAGTGTCGAAATCGGGATCAGCTTCATCGCTTCATCCACAAACTGCGGATACAGAATCGTCAGGACAAATCGGCTTACAAGCAGGCAGAAGAGATACATCAGTACACAGAATCCGCCTCCAACCGTGATGGTCAGCCCCCAGACAGAGCGGGATACTTTTTTCTCTTTGGAGAGATAGGAAAGGATCACATTGGTAATCGGTTCCAGGACCTGAACCACCAGTTTTCCAAAGATGTTTGCAGCAAAGTAAACCGAAACAGCTTCCCCTCCGAGAAGTGGGTGAAGCAGGATCTTATCAAAATAGGTCAGGCTCTTGTTAAATGCACTGGC
>CAZMXF010000027.1:0-16227 GCA_964570015.1 uncultured Oscillospiraceae bacterium
ATGAAGTTCTTACCTGAACTGCCTCTCTATCAAATGATCCGTATCCTTGCCATGGCGATCTGGCTGCTGGTGGGTGTCATCGGTGGCTTCGACAAGACCCTGGTCCCGATGGCCATTCTTGTCGGTGCTCTCTGGCTCGTCACCTCGGTTATGGAGGCCAAAAGCAGTATAAAGGACCCGAACAAAGCGATAGAAGAAATCGCTGAGGCAAGGAAAAAGATGGACGACACTTACAAGCGGTAGACCACATATAGAGGTAAAAAATTGATAGTACGTTATCTATTGGATTTCGCGCTATTTTGAAACCGAAATTCATGTACAGAAAAGAAGCCGAGAGCCCAGAAAGCCCCAGTTTACGGGCCTTCTGAGCTCTCGCTTTTTGCCGAAGAAACGATATTTAACGCCAGACACAACCACAACATGCATGAAACTAGCCGGTTAAAAAAGCAATTTCCCCGTTTATTATTCTTTCCCATGATATCAAGCCTGGATTATCAGACCATCGTTGTTCCAGCTGTTTCCGTACGTTCTTTCAGCCGGAAAACCTGCCGGATGAAAGGCCGCACATAGGTTTCGTTTGGTTCCAGGTCATATCCGAGGCTTTCTGCCAGTGTCCTGGCCTCTTCGCTTGCCTTCTGCCCCGCCGGGAGCTTCCGAATGTACCCCTGAATGGAAGCTTCTGCCGTCTCGTAGTCGCCATTTCTCGGGCGCTGGACTCCATCGTACACATTACGGAGTTTTCCACCCAGCCCGAATCCTTCAGCAGTAATATGCTCGCAGCCCTCTATCATGAGATAGCGGTTAATATCTGAGAGTAGATAACTCCCACCAAGCACCTGTGTGGCATAGAGATACAGAATCATGGATTCCATTCTCTCTTCAAGATAGCCGTGGGCTTCGCTTGCGATGAAGATCCCGTAGAAAAATGAGTCTCTGGTTTCATATACTCCGCATATATCGCCATTAACCGAGTTTAAGCGGTACAGCATATAAATTGAATTGTCGTAGAGGATCTCCTTTAAGAGGATTTCACTGAAGATTTCTGCGTCTTTGAATATGATCCTGACGCCGTTTGTTGGCAGAGTGTGTTTCCGGTGTTTAAGCTCCTCCTTCAGTTCAGACAGGTCCACGTTCACCATTACCCGGTGGATGATATCGCTGTTCGCGTTATATATGATTTGAGGAAGAATATCGAAGGTATATTCGTTGATGAAAGGAAGAAGCGTGGTGCAGGTTGTAGTATGGAGCTTGTCTTCCGATATGTACCGCAGGTGGTCATCGGCGTTATGAATGTCATATCCGGCTTTACGGTACAGCCCATACAGGTATTCTTCGGGATCTGAGACCTTTTTACCCTGATCTATGGCGCTGCGGAACTCATATACCGGCATATCGAAGTTTGGGAAGGGGTCTTCACGCGTCATGATCTCCCCTGTTGTCTTCCTCCCTGCAATGAATGTTCTGAAATCAAATTTGCTGGGACGGAGATATTCCATCTGCTGAACAAGAAGATTCTGATACGCCGTACTGACTGTAGCGTTGACATTCTCGTTCTCATTTTTCAGGCGGAGCTTGACACATCTGTAATAGAACTCGAAGAAGTTATCATAGAGATTCTGCTTCTGGATGGTATTAGCCATCTTATTAAAGAACTGATGCAGGCCCAGCGCAAACTTCTCGGGATCAGCTCCGGCAAGTTCCAGCTGAGCTTCATAAGCTCTGGTGAACTCCTTCATTCCGACATCATGGCAGTAGAAATACAGGCTCATGGAAAGCTTTTCGAATGGAATCTCCTGAATACTGGTCAGTATTTCGACAGCGGTACTCAGTGTTCTTGTCTGCAGGATGATTACCGGCAGGGGCTTCCCCTTGGATTTCTTGGTAATTCTCCGCCACCAGGCGTTGCTCATTTCGTCAATTGTAGGCATATACACTACTCCCCATGGTGATTAGGATTGTTTGTATCCGTTTTCACTTCGTCCTGCCGAAATGCCAGTAAGACGGCAAAATACCGTATTCCGTACCGATAAGAATTCATTTTGCTGGATTCAGTGCTTATTATACTGCATCATGTATCCAATATCAAATCGGAGTTCAGAAAACAGATACCTAAATATTGGCTTTTCACTAGAATAATAGATGTCGGGCCAAACACAGCAGCAAAAGATGGGACGGATAGAAAAGATACATTCCGGATTTTGACTGGTTTCCCCGCACCCTGTTATAACGCTGCAGCAGTGGGAATGACGCGAATGCTGTGACTTCGAGCGGACTCGTCAGAAGCAGGAGTACTCCAGATACAATATTTCTCAGGTGGACCTTTTCCCGAAAATGAAACATGCTGATGATCAGAATGACTCCTTTGGCTCCATAATCACAGTGAGCAATCTCTGCAGCTCCAGCTAATATGGCAATACAGGGTACTTTCATGACTAGAGGAAACGGCCAGCATCCTTTCTCGCTTTCAAAAGAAGGATTTCTCAACATGACAAGAGCAGAAAGACCTAGAAAAAGCGTTAAGAGCACATTTTGGGAATGCCAATCACATGCTTGGCCGGAGAATGCCAAGTCGAAAGGAACCTCAGAAATCAAGCCCCAAGACAGCAGCCTCAGCAGGTACTTTTGAACGTTCCTTGTGTTGCTGAATCCCTCTGCAAGCAGAAAGCAGTAAACTGGAAAGGAAATCCTGCCGACTGCTCGAAGCATCCAGTATAGAATCGCCCACCCGTGAAGCAAACTGTTCTGCTGAAGCAGCGGCCCGATGAGAACTGTTCCGGTATGATCAAGGAGCATACAGATCATGGCGATCCTCTTCAAGCCGGCTCCGCTGATACCATGATCCGGTTCGCTTACATGAATCAGGGCCGGCAACTTCTTCTTGTCAGCACATTTCTAAACACAGGCACTCCCCTTTTGGCGTCTTCTGATTGGTGTAGAATCCATTTCCTTTCTCTACTGTCATCGGCCAGCATATTTCTCCGCAACAGATATCAAAAAATCTTTTCGGGACAGGCAGATACTCCGGAACTAGATTATTTATTTTCTAATACTTATTAATATAGTATCGGCGATGACAAACCACCTATTTTACTGTCAGGGACACTTTTTTTACTGTCAGCCGCCACCTTTTTTACTGTGAAAAACCACTTTCCTTACTGTTCATAATGAATTTTCTAAAAACCACTTTTCTTACTGTTCAAAACTCAGTATTTTGGAAAACCACTTTTTTTACTGTTCGTAAACCGAATCCCGGAAATCCAATAACCACTTTTCTTACTGTTACCCATTCTGGTTTCCGAACCGGTGTATCTGCAGTGTTCGCTATCCTGTCGTTCTTGCCGCAAAGAGGTAAGGACCACTTTTTTTACTGTCATAAACTCTAATGAGCCAGCATACCATTTGATTAGAGAAAACGATCAAAAAGTTTGAAGTCAGGTTCAATTTCGCGTTCGGTGTTGTAGTAGCGTCTCTGCGCTTCTTTCATGGTTTCTACATTCCTGGAATTCTCCAGGTTGTTCATCGTGAAGATCACATAAGCGATCGTTCTCCCCTCCTTTTCATATTTTACTGTCACGCTCAGATCGCTGTAGTTATTGATATCCCGGAGAGCGGGTTCAATTACCTTCTCTTTCACATGCGAGATCTTCACGTATTTTGTCGCGTCCAGACTGATCTTCAATTCATCCAGGCTGATCCGAAGACACGGAAAACGGAAATAATAGCTCTTCAGAAGCTTGTACAGCTGAATGCTGTACTTTGATCTCATGGCCAGAATGTTGTGATAGGAGAACTGGAAATAGTTACCGGCGAGATTAATCAGGTACGGTTCGAGCAGCGGATCGAAAACAATCCGGATCCGACCGCTTCGCTTGTACATGGTGACCCGTTCAATATAGCGTACGGTGGTTTCGCTCTTTGTTGCGTCATCATAAAGCCACATGACACGGCGGGCTAGTTTTTCCACAGCCGCTTTTACATGCGGATAGCAGTTATCGGTGCTCCCTCTTCCAAGCCCGCAGACTTCGCAGAAGGTCTTTATATCCATTTCGATCGGCTCCAGCGAGTCAGCTCCAGGTTTAATCTTGCTGATAAGGTATGCCAGCACTTTTTCTTCTGTGACAGTCAGAGAGTTACCGGCATTCTTGCCGACCGTGAAACGCTGTTTCTGAACCATATCATTATGCTGAACGACATAGTACTCCCGTGACTGTGCTATTACCTCATCATGCTGCGAGACAAACTCTGATGCAAACTGTGGCTTATCGAGCTTCTTTGCCGCCGACGGGATCTTCTTTATCTCGTCCAAGGGTATCACCTCTCATCTGCAGGTGTCATTTTCTGAGTATGCTGCTATTCTTAAGGCCGGGAAACGAATCCATTACCCAGTCTCCAAATCATCTTTTCGGCCAACCGGCTGGATTTGAGCGGCAACTGGTTCTCATTCCTGGATCAGACTGAAAGAGACCGGCCAGTATGAAACGTTTGGAGGCAGGACGCGTTTCAGGTAATCAACCTGCCAGTCGAAACAAATGACCTGGAATTCTTTTTCTTCCCTGGAATCCGCATAATAACGGACAGGCAAAATCTGTTTTGCATCCATTGTCAAAAGAACGCACGTATCGATACCAGTCTGGCTGCGCAAAACGAACTGGGCTGCGCTGAGGGTATCGTTCTCTTTGAACTCTCCGGTTCGCACTGCCATTTCTGCCATCTCCCGCTGAATATCATTGTCGTCGATCTGCATCAGCCAGTTTAAAAATCGGATTCCGGTATGATCATTTGGAATCACATATACGTGTGCAAAGGCTCCGCCGAATACCTCGCCCTTTTCCTTCCTGCGTTTTGACCCATGAAAATGGTACGCGAAATCTCTGGCATTGTTCACGATTACCGCAGCCATGGTAAGGTTCTCGCTCTGCCGGCGGATATCTGTAATGGAATAGGTTCGTCCCCACATGCGATAGGCATTCAGCTCCGCATTGACCAGCCAGCGGGACCAGGGCATCGTATACATGGGTGCGACGTACATCATTACGGTTTTGAAATGGGATTCCAAAATCCCTGTGTATCTTCCGGACTGGAAGTCCTTGATATCTCCCCGATCCGATTCCTGAGACAGCCTGGCTTTGACGGCGCCCCGTTCATAGAAGACCATATAGTCATCATCCTGAAATTCATGCTCATCTTCAAACGGTGTTGATACGTGCAGAGAGCCGCCGTCCAGATAATCACGGTAGAAATCCCTGAGCGTGTAAGTCCGGGCCGGCGTGTTTTCCTCACAGAAGTCTGTGTCCTCGTCCCTGTTCACAGGCGTATCAGTTTGAATCGACCCGAAAGTATTCGCCGGAATGTTCGCACCGGCAGAGTACGCGACTACGATTGTGTTCGAAACCGAAGCCAGCTTGGCACGTGCGGCAGCCTTGCCCTCCATAGGGCTGAATAACGCAAGGTTCGGCTGATGAAATAGAATCTCATACAGTCCGCTGTCTTTTTGAGCAACATACTGCAGCCCTTTCCATGTGATGCTGAACAGCGTGATCGATTTTCTTTCACTGTTGACCCGCTCCTGTACGGTGGATTTCCGTATGTGCTTTAATGACAGCGCTTTCCGGATAAAATGCGATCTCAGTGTATGATCCTGAAACAGCAAGGTTATGGTTTTGGAATTTACGACTCTCAACAACGCTATTGCAGCAATCGCGTCATAATAAGAGTGCAGCATCGGAACTTTCATGAGTTTTACTCCTTGGATTGTTTCCGCGTTCTCCTTACCTGGGTCTGACTCACCTCAGGAAAAGCGGAGAGAAAGCAGAAGAAACGGTTCTTTCCCTGGTATAGATCGGGTCAGAAAAACAGTTTTTCATTTTGGCGTATTATGTGACCGTATTGCTGATAAATGTGTCCAATTTCGCATTAAATGTGATGTTTCCGTGCAATCAATGTGACTGGTTTATTCCCAAACATTCTGCGCAGAAAGAGCAATGCTTATCCAAGATCAGCATCAAGACCGGACTTTTCCTTCCAGAAACGGACGATCTCCTTGTCCTCCATCATGCCCTTTTCCATTGCTGTAACCGTGATATATGTGCCCTCCGGAATCTGGTCCGTGACCAGCGCCGATGAGTAAAAATTGCAGTTCAGAGGCGTGTCTCCGGCCGGAAGCAGCCGGGCAATGGCGTCCGTGACGTGCTTGGTCTCGTGATTGTCATTGTCTATGAGGTACATCCTGTTGGCGGGAAGATCATGGTAGATGTAGAGGTAGTGGAAGATTTTCTTCTTGAATCCGGAGAAATCGTACTGCGGAAACAGGGGGTCAAGTATGATGGAATAGTAGACGGATTCCCGGTAAACGGTGCACTTTTCGGGGCCGATAGTACGTCCTTTATCTCCTCTGACTCTGCGGTTGTTCCGGCTCCAGAGCATCGGTGTCCGGACAAAGATCGCATCCTGCGTTAGGAAGGAAACGACCTGATCCTGAGGAAGAACAACGGTCCGGTAATACCGTTTCTTCTCTGTTTCCGGATCCGTCCGTATCTCGACGGCGGGAGGCGCATTGCTGGCTGCGTTCAGTTCATTGCAGGCATTTCGCAAAGATGAGAAGACTTCATCTGACAGTGATACCGCTCTGGTGAATACCTCTGTTGATCCGCTGGACCGGATCATGTTCTGTTCTATCTCCAGGTCGCTCTCAAATGTTTTCATCCTCAGACTCAGATTATCGGCTATCTTTCTGGCTCGGCGGATGGCCACGGATGTGGATTCCTGAACGGCGTCCGCTTCCATTCTCGGTATGGTCATGTAACTGTAATGGCTCATCGGTTTCAGTTCCTCATAAATGTTTTTTATCACATATCTGGTTCAATCCGCACTCAGCTGGACATATTTAACGTCTTTTGTAACGGGATCGATCAGACAGTAATAGTCGAAACCCGCATTTTTCAGCATGGAAACATCCTCCGGCCGGTGCAGAATGGCGATGTGGGTTACAATGTCACTGACACCCCTGAGAATCGTTTCGCTGCGAATGCGCTGGGCAAGCAGGGCGTCATGTTCGCTCTCAACAACGGTAACATCAAAGGTGTCACCATCCGGGGTGATAAACAGAAATTGGGTCGGAAAACGGGTCAGGATAATCTCCTGCACGTTATTGCTTCCGGCGGCCACGAGAACCCAGAAGGCTTTCATCAGCTTTGCCTGGGTTTCCTTTCTATAGTGCGCGGCACCGACAAAGGAGAAGGTATCCGATTCTTCGTCATAGACTAGAATGTGTTTTATTGCCAGCTGATTCAGCAGGTATTCTACCCGGTAGTCTGCCAGTTCACTGGAAAAGAACCGCATGATCTGCTCTTTTGTCAGCGTTCCGACTGTCTGCAGCAGAGAAAGAATGTTATCGATTGTATATTTGTAAACCATGGTATTACTCCCCTTACGGTCAGCTTCTCACGCTCAGCTGAGATTTGATCCGGTTCAAATCGTCTGCCGAGGTGGTAATCAGATCATGCTCTTTCCTGCTGGCCTTGATATTGATAAAGATATGGTTTGAGTTGGCAACCATCAGTGCTTTTGAAGCCTTTCGTTTACCCGTCGCGGACTGCACTTCCGTCCGTTTCAGCTGCTTCATCTCCTCGCTGGTCAGATCTATCACCTTTGCTACTGCCTCTGCCTCCTTTTTATCCATCGGCAGAAGAAGCTTGGTTTTGCTGTTGTTTATGATCGCTGCTCCTGATTCATTTTCCAGAACATCCGCCAGATCCTGAGTTGCGCCGATGGCTGCGCCGGCATATCCGCGGATGATTTTGAAAACCTCAACCACGAACTCCGCAGACATTTTTGAGCCTTTCATCAGCTTCCACAGCTCGTCAATGGCTACTATTTTACGTTTTGTCCGGTCCGTCTGAGCCTGGTCCATGACGAAATCCAGCGCGATAAACATACCGACCGGCAGGAGCTCCTCCGTCAGGGCTGATACGTCTATCACTACAAATCTGTTGTTCAGGTTGACATTCGTAGGCTGATTGAAGGACCTCGCCGATCCCGAAACAAACCGCGTTAACAGGTTATAGAGCCGTTTTCCGTCATCTCCGGATGCCCCAAGGTCTTCATGGAGATCGCCCAGAAGCGGCATCTGCCTGTATTCTCCGCTTCCATATGGGTCGATCAGGCTTCTGTTTTGGGACGTGATGCCGAATCTGCCATATGTTTTGATCAGTGTTTCATCCAGAATCTGCTTTTCCACCGCGGACATATCCGGGACCAGAAGAGAGAAAAAACGGTGCAGCTGCTGGATTTTATTGACGAGAATGGAACCGCGTGAGTCCTCGGGAATACCATCGATGATATCCGTGTCACTGGTATCCTTCCTGCGGATCTCCATGATGTTGATGTTCTGCGCAGAGCCAGGCGATATCTGGATGATCTGTCCGCCGATGGCCGAACAGGCCCGGTAAAACTCAAAGCCTTTCAGCGGAGCGATGATATAAACCTGTGTGCCTTTCTGCCTCAGGCGCAGCAGCATGCACAGGAGCGTGTACGTTTTTCCGCTCCCAGAGGGACCGAAGATCATCATGTTCGCGTTCTGATACTTCGCCGTATCAAACATGTTTACGAAGACTGGAGAACCGTAACGGGCGTTTATTCCGAGAAAAACACCGCCCCTGTCACACAGCTCGTAGGCCGTAAAAGGATAGCAGGATCCCAGCTGGGAAGCCATGATATTCCTTTTGGATTTAGCAAAGATCCCCTTGTTACAGGGAGAAGTCGGGATGGTGGCGAGGAAGGCGTCGTCCTGCTGAAACGTACACCGTTTGAGGTTCATATCATTTCGGATGCAGTAGTCCCGCATCTCCCGAAACCTGTCATTCAGCTCGTCTTCGCTGTTGGCGTAGATCGTAAGGATTGTGCTGATATAGCAGAAATCATCACCGTTTGCGAGCTGCTGTTTGATATAGAGACCGGATTCCAGGGACGACACGATATCATCATAGTCCGAGGCGATATCATCCGTGTTTTTCTGCTGGATCCGCTTGTTTTTCAGTTCAAACTGAAGTCTGCGCAGGATGGATTCCGTGCTTTCCTTATGTACCCAGAGGTCTACGTTGACATCCTCCATGTATCCAAACAGCACCTGGAGCCAGCCGCCGTAGGCCTGAACCGGATACGCATTCGACGGGAGATATGCGTACGTGACGTACTTTCCGTCTATTATCATGTAATTGGGACTCTGCTTGGACTCAATCTGATCCGGAGCAAAAAAATCCGTCACAGGGATGCGGTTCAGATTAATATTCGCTCCGTATTTCTGCGAATAGTTATATAGAATGGCGTCTTTCCGGTCCTCCCAGAGAAGGAAATCTGACTGAGCCTTGCAGACTGAAGTGAACAGCGCATTCAGCGTATAATCCTTCTCTTCCGAGGAGATCAGGGCATTCCCGCAGCCTTCCAGCGCTGTCTGAAGGCTTCTTCCCTGCTTATCCAGAGCTCTTTTGACCTCTGGAAAACCGGGCGATTTATGAAAACCGCCTGGCTCTTCAAAGGGGAAAGAGACGAAAAAGCGTCTGGTTGCTCCTTTCGTCTGGCCGATCCGCTTCAGCATATCGATCTGATCACGCTGAAGCTTTTTGCATTCCTCACTGCTTTCCCGTGCCATGCAGGATTCCAGTTCTTCTATAAACGTATTGACATTGGATGGCATGGAAAGCACTTTGATGTGCACATCTTTTGGCCATGTCCGAATCACGCCGCCGAACTGTGCGATGATCGCATCCTGCTCAGACGGGGATCTAAGCTCAAAGTTGATAGGAGAAAACTCCATGATCTTGGCATAGGTACCATCCTTCAGAACCACAATATCGTCCCGGACATCCAGTATCGGCATCGCCTGCTGAGTGCTGGAGATGCTTCGGAATCTTCTGTGCCGGCCTGCGCCCGGATCCCCGTTTTTACCCAGCGCATCCAGCAGCTCCCGCTCAGGCATCTTCACATTTTGTCCGGGAGAATCTGCATGGCCAGCCTTCTTCACTGCTCTTTTCCTGAGCTTCTCTTCCCTTGCACGGGCGCGTTCTTCCGCCCGCTCTTCAATTGTTTTGCGCACTTTTAAGCTCCTTCGCTGTCAGTCAGTTGGTCTCATAATCACTGATATTAATATCCTCGTCCTCCGGTTCGTTGTATCCGTCTGCGGAAAAGACAAACTGTATCTTCCCGATATCCGGCTCGGAACTGATCTCAACCTCCGGGTTATCCCGGCCACTTTCCTCCGCGTAATCGCCGTTATCCTCGAGATAATTGTCAATCCCGGGGTCAAAACGGAACTCATAATCCTCCCCTTCCACCATTTCGCCTTCCACAGCGTTTCGGCGCATCGATTCCCGGATGTTCGTATAAACCTCTATCATGGCGTCACGCCCGCCTGCGTCTTCCTGAAGTGCCTTGATCGGGTCCGTACCGAGAAGTCTGGGATTTGTATTGTACAGACGGATTTCATTGTTTTTCCTCCATTTCAGCAGATTTTTCAGTGTCGTGGAGATAGGATCTCCGTTATACCCGACCTGGCCCAGAACGAATCCCGGACCGCACATGATGACAGCGACCGTGAGCTTTGCGCTCACTCCGGCATCCGGCAGTGCCAGCATAATAAACGTAAAAGCGAAAACACCGAGAAACGCTGTCATGGCCAGTGAGTCAATCAGATACCGGACCCGGACTGCCATCTGGCCGATATGCAGCTTCGATTCGCTGATATAGTTATCCGGGATATAATAGACCTGCCGCTTTTCCGTTATTTCAGACATCAATGTATCCTTCCGTTTCCCTGTTTTTCAGATTAGTCAAGTCGGCGTTTGCCGTAAAAGCTGCCGGCGCAGAACTGCCTACGCCGGCTGCCGGCCCTGGATAATCAAGGCTGCCGTATCCTGATTAACGGTAGATATTCGCGTTGAACATGCCGTTGTTGCCGTAGTCGTACTCGGCATGACAGAGCAGATAACCGTCTTCACTGTGCCCGTCTTTGATGACACGGACCATGACCTGGGTACCTACCGTCATCTCATGCCCGAACGCATTCGCATCCATACGGACAATTCTGGCGAACAGATCGAAGGTCGGAAGGTATGCGAACATATTGCGGATTTCACGGCCGTCCTCACCCGTACGCTTGGAAATGCGGGTAATGATTGCCTTGGTCCTTCCGTTATCCCGCAGAACATGGTAGCGGGATTTTGCCTCTTCGAGCTCAATCCGGATTGGATCGAGAGAAATCGAGGTCACGGTTCCCTTCTCATCCGTCTGCACATCAGTCAGTACCGCCAGCAGATCCTGATTTACCTTGTAGCCGTCGTGGAGATCGAGATAAAACCTTCTCGTGAGCTGGCGCTGACGGATAACGACATCCATTCCTCCGATCAGGACGACGATGGAACTGTTGTTCACTGCCGTAATCTTTGCCGATACGACGTCTCCCACCTTATATCTCGGATGGTTCCCGCCAAAGTAGGTGCGGCTTTGTATCTCCATGGCCCGGACGCGGGAACCGAGAAGCACCATATCGTCTCCGTCCTGTTCATATGCTGTCAGGCAGAACGGAATCTGGCCTCCGATCATGCGCTGGATATACCTGCGTTTCTGGCGCATGAAGTTGAATCTGTCCGCTGAATGCTCAAGATTGTTGAACTCGGCCGGATTGACCGGGCTGACCTTAAACAGTTCCTCGTAGGGAATGATGACCTTGAAGGATTTCCCCAGCATAACAATGGCAGAGACATCTGTATGATCTCCCAGACGCATTTCCTCTACCGCGGCAACCCTGTCCGTAAAGATCCTCTGGGTGTGTATGGCACTGATCAGAGCGCTTTCGTTTGCGATTTGAGCCTGGCTCAGCGCCTGTCTGCGCTCCCGTTCCTCTGTTCTGGCCAGGTTTCCGCGCCTGAGTCTAGGCGGACGTTCTGACGCCGCCGTAACGGATACTGCAACCTGCTGAGCAGGCGGATCATCATTTACGAACTGCACATCATATCCTTCATCGACATCGGCGGCATCCTCCGCATCGGAATCACGTTCCTCATCGCCTGACTCCATCATTGTGCCAGAAATCACGGAATCCGTCTCATCTGTCATATCCTGAAGCGCATTATCCGGAACGTCCGCGGTTTCTGCCGCACCCTCATTGAGGACAGTATCCTCCTCTGTTTCCAAATCTGTTTTCCTGGGCATTGTTTTCTCCTTTCTGGCAGTTGCCATTCATTTTGTTGATATTATGTAAACTGATTTCACATGCGTCTATATCAGCAGCACGATCCCTGTTACCTGTATCTGTTCTTTTTCCTTCGGACTGCCAGATATGCCCCGACAGCGCATGCCAGCGCTGTACTTGATGCAGCCATAGCGGTCCAGAGCCAAGGGTGCTGGGTGTCGCCGGTCTTGCTGTAAGGCACGGAGGTGCGGCTGTTTACCAGTTTAATCGTACCGGTAATGCTGAAGTCTGCACCTATACGGAAACTGTACCGCTCGGATACGAGACTGTAGCCGTCCGGGGCCTTGATTTCCGTGAACTGGTAATCTCCGGGGCCCGGCGATACAAAGTAGATGCGTCCCCTTGCATCGGAGATTCCCTGCCCCAGATATCGGTTATTTGAGTCATAGAATGCCAGCTGGGCCCCAGCAAGGGGTTTTCCGGCTGCGTCTACCTTCCTGATGACCACTGTGCCGTGCGGGACGTTCGTTATTCGTGTTTCTCCTTCTATGCTGCCGTCGGCTTTGATGCTGAAGACATATTCCTCCTCGTTCAGATAGTAGCCGTCACAGGTGCCCGTTTCCTTATACACATATGTTCCCTTTTCGAGCGTGTAAAAGTAAATTCGGCCCTTTTTGTCGGTCTTCTGAGTAAACACTGGCTCACGTCTGCCGGATGCCGTATCCCCTGCTCTGTAAATGCTGATCTCACAGCCCTCAAGAGGTATTCCTGTGATCACATCGGTTTTGGTGATGACAACGGTGCCCCCGTGAACGTTTGGTATCTCGGTATCTCCCTCAATCGTTCCGTCTTCACGGACATTGATGATGTATTCATTTGAGGCTGCAAGGTACCCGGTCGGGGCTTTCAGCTCAGTAATGCTGTACTGATGCCCGGGATAGGAGTTGAAATAAAAGTAACCGTCCTCATCCGAGGTCACAGTCTGAGGCTCCAGAATCGGAACCGCTTCCCCGCTCCCGCTAAGTCCTTTGTCCTCTATCCTGAATTCAGCGCCGGCAAGGCCACGCCGGTCGCTGGCGTCGTATTTTAAGATACGCACCAGATGGGGAAACTGGATCATCTGCTCCTCGTCCTCAATGTCCTTGTGTTCAGCAATCAGTGTCTGGCCGATCATCAGGCTCTCAAATACGACAGCCTTCTTTCCGGCGGCGTTTTTGGCATCAAAAGAGAAGACAACATCGACCGAACCGTCCTGCTGCTCCGGAACAAACTCTTTTTCGGCAACGATCGGGCTGCCGTCAGGCTGCCGGAGGATCCCGTGAGTTTTGCAGTCCATCAGTGTTCCGATCAGTTTGTAACGAAGTCCCGGCACCAGATTCATGTATGTGACAGTATCTGTAAGGGTTACCTCTGAAGCATCGTTTTCCAGCAGCGCCGTATGCGTACCGTCTTCGGATCTTGCACTGGTCCGGATGCTCGGGAAGTGGATGCTCTGCTCCTCATCCTGAATGTCCGCGTGCTCTGCTACCTTTCGTTCATCCTGATACAGGGATTCAAAGGCAACCAGAGCGTTCTCTTCAAGTGCAACCGCATTGATCCGGTCCGGTGTGATCACGAACTCCAGCTGTACCTGGCCGTCAGGCTGGTCCGGAATAAAGGATACCGATGAAGTCACGTGATTTGCATTGCTGTCGCGATAGGGCTGTCCCGTTTTTCTGTCCATCAGGATTCCTTCCAGCGTATAGGCGATACCCGGAATCAGGTTTTCGTAGTCCACCGTATCTGTGAGCTTCAGATCTGCCGGAGAGCCGTTTTCGCCGAAAGCGCCCGGATAAGAGACGTGCGTTCCGTTTTCAGCAGTCAGAGTTGTCCCGATTGCCGGAAATACGACCGACTGATCGCTGTCGTTGATATCCTTATGCTCTGCAACCTCCTCATCCTTGTAGTAAAGAGTCTCAAAGGCTACAATCGTCTTCCCGGAGTAGATTTCGCATCCTTCCAGGCTGAAGGTGACATCCACTGTCCCTTCTGATTCGTTCGGAGAAAAAATGACCTCTGCCGTGACCGGAGTACCGTCAGGTTGAAGAAGTTCACTGCCGGTTGTCTTGTCCATCAGTACAGCCACAAGCTTATAGTCCTCCTCATCCGATGGAAGCAGGCCCTTGAAGGCCACCGTATCAATAATGGTCTGGCTTCCGCCGGCAGGAAAAATCTTTTCTCCGCCTTTTCCCGCGAATACTGTTCGGAGCTCAGGAATATATGCCGTCTGGTTTTCATCGGTCAGGTCTTTATGGGTCGCGATTACTCCGTACTCATTTGAAAGATCCTCGAACGCTACGATGGTTTTGCCTGCAAGCGTATTGCTGTTTACGGTAAAGACCAGCTCGACGGTGCCTTCAGTGCTCTCTGCGGTAAACGTTTTTTCTGCGGTAATAAGGCTGCCGTCAGGGCTGAGCACCTCAGCGCCCGTTGTCTTATCCACAAGGACGCCGCTTACGGAATAGGTGTTTCCGACTTTCAGATTCCTGAATACTACTGTATCTGCCAGCTTTATGCTCTCACCGGACGGGACAACGTGCGTTCCACTGTCGGTATGCAGCATGGTGGCAATTTCGGGGAATCGGATCGTCTGTTCTTCGTCATTTATGTCTTCATGCGAGGAAACCAGCGATACCTCATTGCTCAGCCTCTCAAATGCCACCAGGGTGGATCTTCTCAGATTCGATGCGTCAAAGATAAACGTTACGTCTACCGAGCCGTTTGTGTCTTCCGCAATGAACGTGCTGAATGAAGAAACCTCGTTCCCACTGCGGTCCCGTACGGGCTTTCCGGTATTCTTATCCATCAGGGTTCCGGATACAGTGTAAGAATTTCCCTTGATGAGATTCTCGTACATGACCGTATCAATAATCGTTATTTCACCCTCTGCGAGCATTTCATGGCTGCCGTCTTCATTGTGCGCCAGGGTCCATATCCTTGGAAGTGTAACGGTCTGCCCGGCATCGTTAAGGTCTTCGTGTACTGCCAATGGGACATCATCCGACGCCAGGGTTTCGAAAACGACTAGGGTATGTCCTGCCAAAGCCGAAAGATCCGCTTCAAAAACCATATTGACGGATCCGTCTTTGCTCGACGGGACAAAACTCGTTGCTGCGGTAATCGGGTTTCCCTCAGAATCCAGAGCCGCAGTTCCAGTCGCTTTATCCATCAGAGTTCCGGACAGCGTATATGTTTTCCCGGGAATCAGTGACCAGTAGGCTACAATATCATGGATCACCCCGTTTCCATCGGCGAATACTTCCTTGTCTTCCCCGGAGCCAAAGGCATTTGTGCGGATACGCGGAAGCCAGACGGTCTGCTCTTCATCGGTTAAATCAGCATGGCTGCACACCAGGTATCCGCCGCTGTATACTTCCTCAAATGCAACGACGGCAGTACCTGCAAGATCTGTTCCGTTAAATGAGAAGGTCAGTTCCACAGAACCGGCTCCGCTAGGATCCGCCGTGAAGCCTGTTGAAGCGGTGATTTCCTGACCGTAAGCGTCTTTTGCTTTCTCTCCGGTGGATTTGTCCATGAGGGTGCCGGTCATGATATAGGCCTTGCCAGGCTGAAGGCCGCTGTATCTGACAGTATCCTTCACCGTTACATATGCCGTGGCGGGCGCAATATGAGAGTTCTCCTCCGAAAGAAGCGTTGTGGCAATGCTTGGGACTGAGACGGTCTGATCCAGGTCAGAGGTATCTTTGTGCTCGGCTATTACGACAGTGTTTCGTAGCAGGGTCTCGAAGACTACCAGGGTGCCTCCGGAGATCCTGGATGCGTCAATCGTGAATTCCATATCGATGCTGCCGCTCTCATTCTCCGGACGGAACGAGGTCTCGGCGGTGATTGCGACGGGATTCCCATCCGTCCCGACCGGAGCATTCCCGGTTGCGGCGTCAACCATCTCGCCCTTGAGCGTATAGGTTGTCCCGGGAATCAGATTCACATAGGATACCGTATCGATGATCCTGATTTCTTCTGAAGCGTCAAATTCCTTCTCT
>CAZMXF010000028.1:0-16033 GCA_964570015.1 uncultured Oscillospiraceae bacterium
ACACCTGCGCAAATGGAAAGAAGCTAACCTTCGACTACAACAAGAAAAGCAAATCTAGAAATAGCTTTGAAACGGAAACATCGGTATACAGCTGCAAAGAATGTGCAGGGTGCCCGATGAAGGAAAAATGTATCAGGGCCTGTGGGAGTAAAAAACCATTAGCTGAGCGCAACAAGGTAATCTATGTGTCCAAACGCTTTGCCCGTCAGCGGTATGAGATGGAGAAAAAGATCAATACCAATGATGGTAAACTGATCCGTGTGAACCGGAGCATTCAGGCCGAGGGTGTTTTTGCCATGACAAAGGAAGATATGGGATTCCGTAGATTCATGCTGCGAAGCACGGTTAAGGTTGAAGCTGAATGGATGCTACTCAGCTTGGCCTACAATCTGCTCAAGCTGCACCACAAAACTCAAAAACGGCGCTTGGGAACAGGTCTTGTGGTTCCGGTTGGTTTTCCGGCAGGATTATAGTCGCATTCAAATGAATATAGGAAAATATCAGGGAGTGCCGATTACTCTTTTCAGCACTCCCGGGTGGTTTTGCACAGATTCCAAGGAATATCACAAGTTTTGAACAATATTTGCCTATAAGAGGAGGCGTTGCCTCAATTCAGCCTATTTTGCTGTTTTGAGACAACGCCGCATTATAGTTCTTTCAGATTCTCTTTGTTCACAGACAATCTTTGTCAGTGCTGCGCGTTCCGCATCTGAAAGATTAACAACGTATTGCGTCTTCCCCATACTATCTCATCCTCAAGTTAATCCATTAAGCTCCGTCTCTAATTCTGTGATGGAATCTATGATTTCTGAAAAAGACGGTTTCACACCATAATCGTAATCATGCTGGTCTGCCCTCACATATGTTTTTGATTTCTTTGTAAATCCAGCCCGAAGCTGTCTTAGCTTCCTTTAGTATGGTTTCTCGGTCTTCCGCTGTAATTGCGGAAGAAAACCGATTCATTTGCTCCTGGGTCATGTTTCCCTTGCCAATAGCACGGATACCCTGAATAACCATAACTGTGATTGGCGAATATCCATTAATCTCTCGTGACATGACGTGTTTAAACTTTAAGGGCGTCTTTCCGATCATGTAATCACGATAGGGGCCATCACTAACATATTCCCACACGTTAGGCACTTGCGTAGAGACATGCAAAATATTCAAAGCGGTATCTCCTGACGGCGCGATATTCCAGTTAAATCGCCGTGCCAGTGCCTCTGCAATTTTATCAATTCTTGGGACTCCATATTCCTGAATTAATGGACTGTGAGCAGGCTTATCATAGACGCCATTTATGACACGTCTTATTTCGCCATCTTTCTCAAATCGAAACAGAGCCTGACTCACAGAGTTTGCATCAGCAATATCAAGAAAATCCGACGCTGAAAAAGCTGTGCCATACGGGTAGCTCTTGATACGCTCTTCAATCTGCGACTGATACTTTGGCCTTTCTCCCATCGCGCTGCGCCTCCTATCTCGTAAAGCAAATTATATTATTTTCTTTACGAGAAGCCAAGCCTCCCGTCATGTATTACGCTCTTTTCTCGCTGACTTATAATGGCTCAATTCGCTCGACTCTAACAAAAGGATATCATAATCAAGAAAAATAGACAAGATTAAAAAAATAATCAAAAGAAAATGAGGGTACCCGACCATCTCTGGCCAGATGCCCCCATCTGTCATTTACGGTTTCGCTCCATATCGTCTTTTTCCTGCTCCGGAGCTTTTTCGCCATATCGCGCAGCAACCAGCTTCTTCTTATCGTCCAGCCGTTTCAATAACGAAGGGCGTTTTTTCGGATCATCAGGCTTTTCCTTTCCTTTCTTTTTCGCGGAGTGCTCTTCTTTCGCAGGAGGCTCTTTACGGTCCTTCTCAGGCTCTTTCTTGCCTTTATTGTTGGAGATTCCATCGATCATATTATAGTTTTGTTCCGTCCCGCTTTCGGCGCTCCGAAGATATTCACCGTTTTCAAAGTATTTCTGGTAGGTCTCAAGCGGCGGCCTTCCTTCCGGGGTTCTGCCTGTTTCCGGAACTGGTGGCGGCTTCATCAGATAATCACGAATCTGTTGGATTGTCTTGTCATCGAAACCGGTATAAGTATCGTCTGCCGCCTGCTTTCCCTGACTGTCAACAATCGCGTAAGCTGCCCTAAAACCATAGGTTTCCGATTCCATCAAGAAGAACTGTTTCCCGTCGATGATTTTTTCGTCGGTGGCCATCCAGCTTCCTTTTCGATTGTCAAAGACAAAGCCTGTTGTCTCCATGGTAATCATCGTCGTGGATGTATTCATCCGAAAGAAGCCGGGAATCATTACAAGCCCTTTTGTATCCACATAGTACGCCGTCGTAATGCCGTCGTTCGTGATAGCGATCACATCGCTTACATTCAGCGCAGCTCCCCTGGATTTTGAGGGCAGCTTTTTTTCGAGCTGCCCCCTGATTTCCTCTGGCGAAGTATCTTGTAACATCACCGTCTGATAAACCTGCCGGTAATTCGTTGAAATCACCTGAATATGATTGCCCAGAAGTTCCTGATAGGACTTATAGCGGATTGGCCTGGTCGATGCGTCCGTCTTCAGCTGATAGACAGCATACTGATTCAAGCTCATTCCTCAGCGTCCTCCTCCACCCGATAACCTTCAAAATCCAGCTTCTGAAAATCTTCATCCGGAATCATCTTCAATTTCTCTGCCGTACTGACAACAAGGGCGCTCAGTTCCTCATCATCTGTCGTGAAGGGTATTACATACTCAACTGCCTTGAGCGCGACTTCCCTGTTACTGGTATCAAAGCAGGAAATAACGTACATTTCCTCTGCATCAAATACAATTTGCTTCATAGTGCCTGTTCTCCTTTTCTCCGGTCACGATTTTTCTGTTCCGGTTCCTGTTTTTCTCTTTCCTTAATCTGTGCCTGAAGCTCTCTAAGCGCTTTTAACACAGATTCCTTCCTGTTGGCAGATTTCGCTCCGTCCGCTTTATCCACAGAGACGGCCTGTTTATCTTCGGATTTCTCCTCGGTCATATCAGCCTCTACTGCCTGCTGCGTCTCAATCGGCCTATCCATTTGAGTTTCTCTGCTTTCCTGAACGAACTGTGCCGCTTCCTTCATTGCCTCCTGCACAAGCGGATGATTGGAAACAGCTTCCTCAAGGGCGGTCATTTTTGATACGCCCTTTTCTGTCTGCACAAGAGAATACATTCCCGCGTAAGGAACAGCGTCATCCAGCGTAAAGCCAATACCTTTTCCGCCGTTCTCCGTCGAATCCGGAAACTCTTCATATAGAACGGCTGCCTCCGTAAATGTGTTCGTTTCCCGGTATTCGCCCATCACGGGACAATCCATGCACGATGATACATAGTAGGTCAAGGATGGCTCTTGTTCCGTTTGGAGTACTTCCACGCCTTCAGCCTCTTCCATAATCGTCTCGTAATTTGCATCCCAGGTAAGGCCCCGTGATAGACCTTCCGCTTTCAGGATTTCGTTCATGGCTTCATCAATATTCAGTTTTGGATTTTCCAGAATGCCCCCGTCTAACGGACGGCATTTCTGATTGAAGATCGTATAGTCGTAGCCGCTGTCTACACGTTGAACCGTGATAAAGCCTTCAGCAAATCCAACGGCCATTTCATTTTTGATCGTACCATCAATCTCCAGCCCTCTTTCCTGCAATTCCTTCCGGAATCGGCTTATGAAGCCGTCTAAAACCGCTGGATGACTTGTAATGAGGAAAGACCTTCGGCTTGTGGAAAACGCGCTGCTCTCGTCAGGATATTGGAAGGAAGCTGCCCATTCTTTATTTTTATGCGAATATCTCTCATCCCAATCTTCCAGCTGTACGGTATTTGCCAGGACATAGGCCACACGTTCTGCACCAAAGCGCTCAATCACTGGCTTTACAACATTCAGGTCAAGGTGCATCCCATCAAAGTTCTCGCGGATAACCTTTTCAATACCTTCTTTGCACGCACGGTTTTCCTGCATGGAGAAACGATAATCCGCAATCTCATTGCTTTCATGCGCGTATGTTGCCGATTTGCGATAGATCGACTTTTTCTCCTGATTCATCGCGTTAAGCTGCTCTGTCAGCTTTGCGCGGTTATCATAAGTCTGCACATCACCATTCTTGCCCAGCGGCCCACCGGTAACATTATCTACAATGAAGTAAAGCGCTTCTCCCTGTGGGGTAAACTCCGCTTCGATTTTGTATCTCTCCTGAAGAGGGAAATCCGTCAGCGCATAAGAGATTCCTTTTTGGTCAAAGAACTCTTTTACTGCTTCCATCGCCTCGTAGTTGACTCCACTCCATAAGTCTTCAGCGACAAGATCGCCATCCATGTGCAACAGGATATTTCCGGCAGTCTCCCCGTATTCATCGCTCTCCATGAGGTAGAACATCTCACCATTTATTTCCTGTCCATATAGCGGATGCCACATTCCTTCGTGACCATCAACGATGACGCCGAGGGTATTCATATTGATATACGCATCTTCGATTCTCTGCTTCTTGGCCGCAATCAGAGTACGTTGCTCTACAAATTCTTCAATTTCCGTGAAGCCAAAGCTGTCCACGTAGTATGCTCTTGTTTCCCCATTCCTCTGGATCACCACCATATCACTGACCGAGAGTGAATGCCCCATGAAGCCTTCCGGGTGATGGAGGTTGAAACGCTCATAAATGCTGTCCAGCGTATCTTCTACGTTTAAACGGCCACCATAGATGTAGGCATAATTGTTTCCTTCCACGGCGAGGTTATGTGTTGCAAGATAGTCTGTATTGGCAAATCGTAAATTCCGCAGATCTTCACCGTCTTTGAGCTGGTAAATGGCGAACCGATCTTCCTTGCCATTCAAATAAAGATTTTCATTGGCATATCCGATGGCGTTCTCAATTCTTTCTTCCTGGGCATGGATATCAAGTCCCTCTGTGCTTTCCAAATATGCCGGGAGCGAGGCTTCACCTCCGACAAAATTCATCTCCTCACCAATCCGCAGGTAGCCCAGCTCATCCAAATTGATGGGGAATCTGGTCAAAATGGAACCGGCGTGATTGACTACCACAAGAGTTTCCAAGCGCAGTGGAGAACCAGGATCGTTGTCGGAGCCCCTTAAATCATAAGAGTAAATACCGGGTGGCAGCGCTTCCTGCTTGACATGCCCATTGGTGAAAAGCATCGGGACATCGAAAAGCTCTACGGATTCAAATTCCTCTTTGAGAACAGCTTCTCGCTCAGCGGCAATCTGTTCCACAACCTGATTCTCTATAAGCTCCGGTTCTTGAAGTTCGCGCATTTGTTCCCTCATACTGGCTTCTATTCCATCGATGATTTCGGATGACGTTTTGCGGATGGTATCCAGCGAGGATTTCAGTTCTTTCGTGTCTCTGCCGCTGCTCCATCCCGCAATATATGGGAAGGAATAGTCCGATGTATCCAATTCAAAGTGGGCCAGAGACACAAAAGCCACGCTCTCCGCCTCGACCTCCTTCGTCATCTGATCCTTCTGGATTCCTTGCTCCTGCATAATATCCCTGTCATGGAGGATTGCGTGTGCCGTTTCATGCACGGCTGTTTTCATCGTCTGCATTTCACTCATTCCGGACTGAATGACGATTTCTTTCGCTATATTATCGTAATAGCCTTTTGCACCACTTGAAATCTCATCAAAGCGGATGGGAACAGGCGCAACGCTGCGGATCGCATTCATAAAAAGCTCGTAGTTCTCAACGCTCGCAGTCAATTCTCCGGGGCCGAGTTCCGGTAAAGGGTCTCCATCCGTCTGTGACAAGTCAAAGACCGTGGAAACTTTGAAGCGTGGAATCACAATCGTTACTTCCTCTGTTTCCGGCTGACCATCGTCTCGCATGACAATTTCCCCGGTATTGGGATCAATCTTTTCCTGCTCCTGCTTTTCCTTAACCGGTGCCGGTGCGATGATCTGAATTCCCTTTTCACCTTTCATAACGTGTCGATTGAATTTCTTCTCCCAGGCATGATAACCTGCCACAAGTGTCGCATCCGGCTTTTGCATCGCAATCAGCAGCGTATTGTTGAATGAGTAGTGATGGAACTGCGACATCACCCGCAGATATTCCGCATACTTTTCGGAATTGAATAACTCTTCCAAGCCTGCCTGCAGCCGGTCCGTTATCTCTTTCATACGTTCGTCTCTATTCGTTGCCATAGTTTTTCCCTCCTGTTATGGCAGCAGCCCTGCTATCACCGGCAGGGCTGCAAGTATTTATAAAATGTGATCGTGGTCTCTATGCTGTGTCTGTCTTCTTGGCGTCTGCGTTACCTCCTTCTTTTTCTCACGGAGCCGTTCCAAAATGGAATCTCTCGGCTCGTTATCATCACCGACCACTCTCTCCGCATAGCTCATGGCCAGCGCTGGTGCCTCTGAAGCGCGACTGGCAATATTGGAAACTCGTCCTGCATAGGTTGTCGCCTGTCTGCTTTTGTCCGCAACCTCAACATCCGTATCCTCATCAACACCGAGGGTATCCGTATGATCACGCTCATCCATGTTGAGCATCGCGTTCAGCTCCGCAAGTCGGGCTGACTTTTCTGCCAATTCCGCTTCCTGTGCAAAGGGTTTCTTCACCTCCTCCTGTGCTGTTGCAAGTTGCTTTTGCAGATTTTCCAGCTTTTGCTCTGCCTCTGTTACCTTCTTTTCGATTCCAGAGAGTGCATTGCTGATACGCTGAATATTACCCAGAGCGTCTTTGCTGACTTCAATAGTGTAGCTGCATTGCCGCTTGATTGTGAGCTGATACGTCTGATGAAAGCTGTCAAAGCTGGCGCTCAGAGCAAAGCCCTGATAGTCTCCGATTTGGCTGCTGGAGCTGACTGCCTTCAAACCGGCACAGGCAGCGATCAATGCGGTTCCCGCTTCCTTACGATCAGAGAATTCCTTCCCTCCGATGACCATATGGAAATGGTCCTTATCCTGTTCCATAATCGGCTTTGCGGCCTGCATATCTGCTTTGAGACCGGCAAGGCGTTCTTTTGTTGCGGTGATCTGCATCGGATAGGTTCTGGCTATATCCGTTTCCAGTTTATATTTCGTACTGATATGATTGGCCTTCATGAGCTTAAGCTTGCTGACCTGTATATCCAGGTCCATCTTCTCTTTGATATACGGGTTTCCGGTAGCAAGAGCTTTAATCTCCGCATACGAAAGTGCCGTATCGTCCACATCCTCACAGGCACGCACAGGAGACTTCGACGTCATGATCTGGCTAATGAATTTCTGCTTGTTCTCAAGAATCTGCCACATATAGGCATCAAAGGTTCCCTCTGTCACATAACGGAAGATCTTCACCTTGTCGTTTTTGTTGCCTTGCCGGAGAATACGTCCTTCCTGCTGTTCCAGGTCAGACGGCTTCCACGGGCAGTCCAGATGATGCAAGGCAATCAGCCTGTCCTGTACATTCGTGCCGGCTCCAAGCTTTGGCGTAGAGCCAACCAAGATACGAACTTGTCCAGCTCGTACCTTTGCAAACAGCTCGGCCTTTTTTGCCTCCGTATTTGCTTCATGGATGAAGACAATCTCTTCGCAAGGAATACCTTTGGCCACCAGCTTGTCTCGCAAATCATCATAAACGTTGAATGCTCCGTCTGTTTTGGGTGTTGATAAGTCGCAGAAGATCAGCTGCGTCCCCTTTTCAGGCGTCGATTCCTGCCATACCTTAAAAGCGTTTTCTACGCATAGATTGACCTTGCTTTCTTCTGCATCGGGGAGCATATCGTTGATCAGCCTCTGGTCAAGCGCACACTTGCGCCCATCATTTGTGATCTTCAGCATGTTATCGATTTTGGGATTCAGTCTGCCAGCACGCACGGTCTCCGCACGGTCGGCAAAGGATGCCACCAAATCCTGCTGTTCTTCACTCGGCTCCAAGACTTCATTAACATACTCAGCCTCCGGAACGGGCAGATTCAGCATATCGGCGGTCTGAACATCAGCAGCCTCTTTGAACAGGGAAATCAGTTCCGGGAGATTAAAAAAGCGGGCAAACCGTGTTTTGGCTCGGTAGCCCGTTCCTTCCGGTGAAAGCTCAATCGCTGTCACTGTCTCTCCAAAAGATGCTGCCCAGGAATCAAAGTGTCCCATCCCCAGCTTTTGCAGGGTATCGTACTGGAGATAACGCATGATGGTATATAGCTCAACCATAGAATTGCTGACCGGGGTTCCGGTAGCAAAGGTAATACCCTTGCCGCCTGTAATCTCATCCATGTACTGGCACTTCATAAACATATCTGAGGACTTCTGCGCATCCGTTTGCGCGATACCCGCCACGTTCCTCATCTTTGTGTAGAGAAACAAATTTTTATAATTGTGCGACTCGTCCACAAACAGTCTGTCCACACCGAGCTGCTCAAAAGTCACCACGTCGTCCTTGCGGGTCTGATCGTTCAGCTTTGCCAGCTTCGCCTCCAGCGTCTTCCGTGTCTTCTCCATCTGCTTAACGGTGTATTTGCTCCCATCTTCCAGCGCCGCTTCTTCAATCGCCATTTCCAAATCGTCGATCTGGCGCTCGATGGAGGCAATCTGACGTTCTCTGGACAACGGTATTTTTTCAAATTGGCTGTGGCCGATGATAATGGCATCATAATCTCCGGTAGCAATTCGTGAGCAAAACTTCTTACGGTTGGCAGGTTCAAAGTCTTTTTTCGTCGCGACAAGAATGTTCGCGCCCGGATAGAGGCGAAGAAAATCGCTGCCCCATTGTTCCGTCAGGTGATTCGGTACGACAAAAAGGCATTTCTGCGCCAGTCCCAGGCGCTTGCTTTCCATGCCGGCAGCAATCATCTGAAAGGTCTTGCCTGCTCCTACGCAATGCGCAAGCAGGGTGTTATCCCCGTACAGAATGTGCGCGACCGCATTTTTCTGATGCTGCATAAGTTGGATTTCCGGAGTCATGCCCACAAAGCGAATGTGAGAACCGTCGTATTCGCGGGGCCGAATGCTGTTGAAAAGTTCGTTATAGGTCTTACATAAATCCTCCCTTCGGTCGAGATCTCGGAAGATCCATTCCTTGAAAGCTTCCTTGATCATTTCCTGTTTCTGCTGCGCGAGCATTGTTTCCTTCTTGTTCAGGACACGATGCTCCCTGCCATCCTCGTCTTCAACATTGTCATAGATTTTGGTGTCCTTCAGGTTGAGCGCATCTTCCAGAAGTCGATAGGCATTTGCCCTGCTTGTGCCGTAAGTTGAGGTCACAAGGGCATTGCCATAGGAGTCTCTGGTCTTTCCGGAGATATTCCATTGACCGTTGATCTCTGCATACTTCACCTGAATGTCTCTTCCAAGCAAATACCAAGGGGTCTGAAACAGCTCCCCCATAAACTGCTGGATGTATTCCGGCTTTACCCATGTTGCCCCCAGCCTCACTTCAATCTCCGAAGCGTCCAGTTCCTTCGGCTGTACCTTTTCCAGAAACTCTACATTGATTGCATATTCTTCATTGTTCTCCGCAAACTGCCTTGCTACCTGCAGCTTTTCACGGACATTACCGGAAAGATACGCATCCGAGGTCTCAAAGCGATCTGTCAGCGGATTTTTGAAGATGACGCCTTTCAGCTCCTCAATGATCTCTTCCTCGGTTTTTCCTGTGAGCATAGCCATATAGGGAAGATCCACACCTGCCTTTTCTCCGATGGAGAGTGCCAGGGCTTCACTTGCCGTATCGACAGAGGTAACTGGCTCTGCTCTGCGAATCGTGCGTTTGGTGAAAATATCCGCTTTGCGCTCCAGGTTCCCTTCTTCATCCAAGACCTCCAAAGAGGCCAGCAAACAATAGCTGGAATCCTGTTGGAAAGCCCGTTTGTTGGCGCTGCTGCTGATAAGCCCGTACTGTGCGGTAAAACTGTCGTACTGCTCATTGAGTTGCCTCTGCAGAAGAGCTACTTCCGCGTCGCTGCCGTCCTCCATCTGAGTGTTCAGCAGCTTCTGAACAGTATTCCGAATCCCAATCATGCCGAGAACGCGTTCTGTCGTCACTGCCGGGAGCTCCATCAGATTCATCCGGGAGTTTTCGCGGTAATAGACTTTGCCATCCACATTTGTAAAACTGAAGTTTTTCACTAACGGATCAGCCGGAATTGACGCATCCACCGTCTCATCCAGCTCAGAGTCCGTCAGCTCTACCTCTTCAATCGTAGCCTGTAAATGGCTGATTGCTTCATGAAGCTGATCGGCCAGATTCGCCCCTTCTATGGGTTTTACCGTCACTTCCTGTTTCTCGTACTGCGTATTCTCCGTTGAAAACTCACCCAGCACCATTTCCGGGTGCTCAACAAAATACTGGTTGACGCTGTAGCCCTCCGACGTAGTACCAAGATGTACCCAATCCGGCTCTGTCAGCGCAGCCCGGTCACGCTTTTGGAAGAACAAAATGTCTGCCACCACACCGGTGTTTGCATTTCTCATAAACGCATTATCCGGGAGGCGGATAGCGCCGATCAGGTCAGCACGGTTGGCCAGATATTGCCGGACAGATTCATTCTGCTTATCCATCGTACCAGCTGAAGTGATTACTGCCACCACGCCGCCGGGCCTGGTCAAGTCCAGAGAACGGGCAATAAAGTAATCGTGGATCAGAAAGTTGAACCGGTCATATTTTCGGTCATTAACCTTATACTGTCCGAACGGGACATTACCGATCACACAATCAAAAAAGCTGTCCGGAAACTCTGTCGTTTCAAAGCCCTGAACAGCGATCTGATTTTTCTGATATAATTGTTTTGCGATTCTGCCGGAAATCGAATCAAGCTCCACGCCGTACATTCTCAGGCCGCTCATTTCCTCCGGAACAAGCCCCATAAAGTTTCCGACGCCGCAGCTCGGCTCCAATACATTACCGGAAGACAATCCCATGTTTCCAAGCGCCTCATACATTGCCTTGATTACCGTAGGCGATGTATAAAAAGCGTTCAGCGTGGATGCCCTTGCCTCCCGATATTCTTCTGGCGTCAGCGCTGCCTTGACCTCCGCATATTCCCCCGCCCATTCCCGGCTGTCCGGGTCAAAGGCTTTTGAGATACCGCCCCAGCCTACAAAGCGGGACAGTACCTCCTGCTCTTCCGCCGTTGCCATTCTCCCCTCATTCTCCAGTGTTTTCAGAAGATAGATGGCATCCATGTTGGCTCTGAATTTAGTTTTTAGTCCTCCAGCGCCGAGATCATCATCGGTGATATGAAAGTTGATTGGTTCCTGCTTTCGTTCCGGTTCTTCAGAACGCGGTGTCAGGTCGATCACGATTTCCCGCAGCTTCGGTTTCGGCTCCGTAATACCGTCGTCAGATCGGATAGCCGGCTCCTTCTCCAACGGGAGGTTATTATCTGCACGGATTTGGTTAATAAGGGAAAGGCTCAGCTCATTACCTGTGATGAAATCAAAGACCTCATGGAAGGAAGCCCGTGTCCGTGCCTCCATCCTTCCCTCAATATCTGCAATCAGTTGCATTTGCTCCGGCGAAAAAGCTGGATTGCACAGAGGTTCCAGATCATAGCCTTTTTCTGCCGCAGCATAGATTACATCCATTTGCTCCGGAGAATAATCCTCAAAAACCGTATTTGTGGCTTCCAGCGCATCGAACACATCTGCTTCTACTCTGGAATCCGAAACGATTCTATCCGAATCCACTACGTCGCTGAGACGGTCAGTGCTTTGATCTTCTTCGCGCAGTTGCTCTGCGATTTCAGAGGCAATCTGAGTAATGTCCGGCTGCTCTTCTTCCAGAAAAGAACGGACATATTCTATGGGCTCATCCCGGAAAATTGGATACCGGACCTGCTTCAGCATTGTCATATCCTGAAGGGATACCCTGCCGCTGGTAAAATCCACACTGTCTATCTGAAACTCCCGTCCATCGATGTGAACGGTTGCGCCTCTAGGCAGATAGTCCTTTGCCTGAAGATACTTTGTTTGCTCATGGGTTCCATCTTCTGTTTCTCCGGCAAGATAAACATCCTGTCCTCGTCCCCAGAGCTTTTTCGCGTTGGCTACCCATTGCCCAGACCGGAAACCGGTTACTGCTACTGTTCCACCCGGAATCTCTTTTTCAAGAATCTTGGACCCAAGGATTTCTGCGGCTTTCTTCGCATCTTCGCCGTAGAATTCGTAGTACCCATGCTGTTCGAATCCGACCAGCACATCGGGATAATTCGCTTTCAGATCATTGTACTCATTCGCCGCCGCTGAAGTCATTAGCTGTAGAGTTTCTTCATCCGGTACATCTTCCGTGCTTTCTTCGTCTGGCTCCCTGGTCTCCACTTCCTCCGCTACAGGTAATTCCTGATCCGGTTTTTCTGTTGACGGATGTGAGCCGATTACGTCAAAGAGCGTCATCTGCCCGTTCCCCTCGGTAATCGTCTCGGCTTCTTTCTCTGGCTGTGGAAAGATGGTATAAGTTCCATCCACGTATCCGTGCAATTCAGAAAGATACTGCAGGCGATCTTTATAGCCGTCTGAATCCAGCGGCAATACGGCCAGCGCTTCATCCATTTGCTGCAGAAGCTTTTCAGACTGCTCCGGATTCTCCAGAAATGCAGAGATTTCTTTATTGAGGAGATCCGGTTCAAACGTACTTTCTTTAAATGGTCTCTCGATTTCCGCAGGAAGCCGATCATAAAACCACACGACCTTCCTTGCCATCTGCGTCCGTTCATAATCAGGCATGGCAGCAAAGTCTTTCGCGGTGAGAAACCTATCGTTCTTGATCAGGTAGTCAATTCGCTGTGCTGCTTTCGGCCATTTCAAATCAACCTGTGCGCCATTGTCACGGCGCAGAACGATTCCTTTTGAGCCATAATCTGCCCATGAGTTATCCGCGCCGGACAATGCATGGCTGCTGCCGCCTGTACCAAATTGATTCTTGAGAAATTCCGCACGTTCCTTATTATCCTCATGTGTAAGGAAAAAGGCATACGTTGCAAGGTTGCTGCTGGAATATGCACCGCCACGCATAAGGTAAGTGTCGATCTCGTCTTGCGTGATGAAGGTTCCATGTTCATTCCATACAAAGCCGTCTCTTGTCTGAAATGGGATAGCCTCTTTAGAAAACTTCTGGAATCTGGCCAGCATACGGTCAGGCGCGTAGTATCGGAAGCGCATAACGGAATGATCTTCCTCGTAAGCTGCTGCCAGTCCCTCCAGCCGATCAATAAGATCGTTCACAGTCTCTGGCTGATTGAGATATTTTGCTATTTTTTCTGTTCGCTCTGGATAGCCGCCGGAAAACAGTTCCATATCCTCAAATACCAGCTCCGCAACACCCTCCGCCATATCACCTTCCATGAAGGCAAGCGCCTGGGCATGTTCCGCAAGCGCATTGCCACGCGCCGCATCAAGAACTACCTGCGGTGCATACTCACCCTGATTCAAAAGTTGCTGGATTCTCCCGCTGACCTCATCCCAGGAGAGAAACGCCTTATCGAGAATCTGATCTTCCACCGTATGGCCAACTGCAATCTGCATCCCCAGCTCATCGAACCACACAGAATATTCACGTCCGTCAATGACGAAGCCTTTCCCACCCTTGCCATATTCACGGCGTACAAAGTCCGTATAGTCCTCGGAAGACTGTTCAATCATGAAATTGTAGATAATACGGAGTTGGCTCCTGTCGTGATTGCTTCCCGTGCGGAGGATCTCATCCACAACATCTGAGGGAATACTGATTTCTCCCGCATACAGCGCTGCCATAGGCTGCCCGATCATTCTTTTCTGCATGTTTGCTGTCGGAAAGTCGGGCAAAGACAAAGCAGAGGCAATTTCTTCCTCTGCTTCGGTTAAATCCTGTTCTGTTGTTTCTTCGATCAGCTGTAAATCAATTCCGTCAGGATGATCTCTTCGGCCCTGTTCTGGATGTTGTTCATCCGTGCGACCCAGGTCATCGGGTCTCTCGCCTTCAAACTCTCCGTCACGTCCTCCGTTTTCGCCATCTGCGTCATGATTTGATTCAATCTCTCGTTCGCCGTTGAATCGATCTCCTTCAGGTGCGGCTCCAGCTTCCCGGTCAGCATCATGCTCTGATACCAGTTTTTCCTGTTCGCCTTCAGGAAGTTCCTGCGAAGCATCCCATACTTCCCGTAACTCACCGGCTCGTCCTCGATCACCAGATTCGGAAACAGGTAATCTCCCTTCCGCTGATACTTGATCTCCATGTTCTGCGTCACTTTTATCGTCTCCTTCATTTTGGATTTCATTTTCACTTTCACGCTTTAAAGCGCTAAAGTTATTATAACCCCTATTGTTCTGATTTGCAAGCCCTTGCTGCATTTTTTCTCTTTTGTTCTCCTGAATGATGGCAGCAACTTCTTTGCCGATGTCTCGAAGAACAGGCTCCGCGATCTCATGCGCCGCATTGCCAAGGAAAGAAAGCACCGACAGCCTGTTGAAGTCTGTGATTGCCGCAAAGTCTTCCGGCTCCAGCATATCCATCGGGTCAGCGCCGCAGCGTTTTGCCATCAGATAGAATGCTGAGTTTTTCAAAAGAGAACGGAATTGATAGCGAATCGCATCTTCGCCCAAGCCTTCCAGAAAGGTGTCCTGGATTTCATGTTCCAGTCCTTCCATTGCCTCTTCCAGATTGTCCTCTGCATACTGCTCCGCGATCTCCATCAGTGCGCCGCTGAGCGTAGCGTTTTCCGGCAAATCAAGATCATACATTTCAGCCAGATGGTCGGTAATGCGCTTTTCGTTGGATTTATCGATTTGCCACAGCCAGGGATTACGGCCACCCATAACCAGATGGGTATCGGTAATATCGAAAACATAGCGCAGCCGCTTTCTTGGTCCGGAATCATCAATCAAAGCAATGCCCTTTGCACCGCGGTTTACCCAGCGGGAGAGCTTGCTGTTCCAAGTTTCCAGCTCTGCACAGGCCGTTGCCTCCGGCTTCTGCGCATGGATCAGCAGACTATCAGCAAAGTCATAACGGTAAAGTCTTGCCGCCGTGTCAAGGTATCCTGTCCAGTCTCGCGGGGATTGGCTGACTTCCCGTGCGTGAATGTCTGCCAATGCGCGAATGTCATTGAATTTTGCCATTGTTTGTATCATCTCCTCATATTATGTTATGGGCGCAAAAAAGCCCTACCAGTCATTGGCCGGTAGAGCTTTGTATTATTGAATATTCATTTTCAAGTAGAGCTCATAGAAATCAGGATTGGATTCTGATTGCTTTGAACTTACTTTTTGTCTCTAGGCGGACAAGGATCATTCCCATGGCTGTCTGGATTCTGGATTCTTCCATCTTTTCCATGAATAATGAACTCCGTTCCCTGATTACGACTAATCTCTCTGCCTGCTTTCACTGCTTCAGCTTTCGTTTCCGCGTGAACACTGGCTCTTTGGGCGTTGTTCCGTTTTACATCCCATCCACCATTTGGATTAGGAACTACATGATGTTCATCTCTTGCCATTTTTTGCACCTTCCTTCTGTAATGGCTCTTCAGTTACCTTTTATAAGATCCACATAGGATTGAAGAATCAGTTTAAAGATAACCTCGTATAATTCTTCGTAATCCTTCGCTTTGTCTGCTCGTTCCAGCGCTTTAATATAATCGCGTTTGTCCTCAACCTTGACATAAATCGGAACCATTCCTGCACGTACAAGCTGGACATTCATAAACGCTCTAGAAGTTCGCCCATTTCCTTCCGGGAACGGATGAACGACTGTTATCCAATGGTGAATACGCGCTACATGCTTTACATACTCACTCATCGGCATCTCAGTCCGACGATTGTAGAAATCCCTTATTTCTGCATCGATCTTTGAAAGTTCCGTGAAAATATCATTATAATCAACGGTCTCAAATTTTGCTCCGATTACCAACGTATTGTTCTGCCTGGTACTTCCACCATAGTCGGGATAAGGGTAGTGTGAAAACAGCTTCTTATTCAGCGGAAACATATCATATACGCTAAGCGAATCTTTCACGGGTACCGCAAATATATCCTGATACATATCGTGATGCCCCGCAATAGACATATATACTTCATTTTCCTCTGTGCAATACTCACT
>CAZMXF010000029.1:0-15546 GCA_964570015.1 uncultured Oscillospiraceae bacterium
ATGGCACAGTAAAGACTGTTACCGTGAAAAGAACGCCGCACGGAGATTACTATATCATCCTATCTGTTGTTGAGGATATCTCTTTGCCCGATGTACACACAGGTAATGCTGTTGGCATCGATTTTGGACTGAAGTCATTCCTCACACTGAGCGATGGAACAAAGATAGACTCTCCTCTGTGGTTGCTGTGCGGGCTGGAGAATGTGCGCAGGGCTAATCGTCAGCTGTCCAGAAAAGAAAAAGGTTCCGGCAACCGGAAACGGGCTCGTCTCCATTACGCCAAAGTCCACGAGGATATATCAAACCAACGGCGGGACTGGTTCTACAAGCTGGCGCGTTCTCTTACAGCCGCATACTCTGTCATCTGTTTGGAAGATTTAAATCTCGATGCAATGAAACGTCTGTGGGGACGCAAGGTTTCAGATCTGGGCTTTGCTGAGTTTGTACATATCTTGGAATATGAAGCCATTTTGAACGGCTGTGAGATCATCAAGATTGACAGATGGTTTCCATCCTCCAAAGCCTGCCACTGCTGCGGGACAATCAATGATAATCTTTTTCTGAAAGATCGCTCTTGGGATTGTCCTTCCTGCCATGCCCACCTTGACAGAGATGTTAATGCCGCAATTAATATTCTGAATCAGGGTATGCTGTCAAAGTATGGCAAAGTAGTAATATAAATAATTTTCAATATGGGCGTGGCATCGTCCATTGCAGGAGACATTGTAAGACACTGCTTGCAGTGCTTTTGTCGTTGATCGCACAATTCCCGGAATCCGTCGCTTCCTAAGAAGCCTCGGACTTCAGTCCGGGGAGTATGTCACTATCGCTTGAAAGCTTATCACAGAGCCACGCGCCAGAACAGTACACGCTTTTGGAATCTCAGAAGCCAGAAGGAGCTCTTGCATTCTGACAAGAATTATAATTCTGTTTTAAATTTATGTCAACTTTACGGCTTTGCTTCCGAATGCTACAATTACGCCTATAGCAGCAATTGGAAAGAAGGACTGATATGAAGTCTCAAAGCAAAAAGATCTTGACAGTTATATGTATGCTTCTCATTTGCCTGGCGGGGTACAGCGGCTATCGTGCTTATGAAGTTATCCTTGGCTATCGCCAGGCTAGACTGGCATACAGGGAATACAGTCAGAAGTATGTGGTTTATAATAACGGATCAGGTTCTCTGGAGGCAGTTGTTGAGGAGGAGCCTGCTGCTCCATCGGAAACATCTCCCCTGTGCGTTGACTTCCACGATCTGAGAAAAAACCTGAATCCTGAGATTTGTGCCTGGATCTGGTGTCCGGATACTGTAATCAATTATCCTGTCGTACAGCATTCGGAGAACGGTTACTACCTGAATGTGAATGTAAACGGGGAGCAGAGCGCAAGCGGGGCTATTTTCCTTGATTCCGCAAACTTCAGCGATTTCCGGGATACCAACAATATACTCCACGGGCATCATATGGGCGACGGTTCCATGTTTGCGTCCCTGGACAGATGGCAGCAGGAGGAATATCTGGCGGAGCATCCAGTCATATATTTGAATACGCCGTCGTGTAACTATAGTGTCGATATTATTGCCGGGTTCACGACACCCGCTGATTCGGACGCTTACCGGTATGAGTTCAGCAGCATTATGGATATTCAAAACTGGATCTCCTGGATTCGGGAAATGTCTGTCATTCAACCGGATATCGATCTTTCTCCTGTGGACCGATTTCTGACCATGAGTACATGCGCCTATTCATATGAAGATGCGCGTACCGTTCTGATCGGACGTTTACACCCATTAGATTAAGTTTATTATAATTCGAAGCAGTGGAGACCGGGTTAACCTCCACTGCTTCTTCTTACTATTTATCTTTCTCTTCAGTCAGACGCTTACGATGCTGCTGAAAACGCTCGTACTGTGATTTGTGACGGGCAGCCATCCTGTTGTGTAGCACTTCGGAATGCCTGCGCATGTAGTCCTGCGTCTTGGGAGACAGATGTGAAAGAGATTCCGTAAGCTCCGGTCGCATCTGTTCCACATGATCTTCCAGGCTGTTCAGACTGGTGATGTCAAGAGTTCCTGCCTGGGCCATTTCCTCCAGGTGCATTTCAATATAATCTACGAGGGTGTCCTCATCGAACAAACCAACCCGGCCCCAGCTGCTTTGCGCTTCTGCTTCCTCTAATGAGAGTGTCGGGGTCGCAACGATCAAGGCTGCAATTTCTTTCGCGAGTGCATCTAAATGCTCATCCGAATCATCTCCATACAGCCATTCGAATTCAGCATAGGATTCACTCTCATCTCTGGATCGACCATCCACTTTGCCGTCTTCTCCCTCCAACGGGTAAGGTTCTTCCAGACCACAGTCCAGAAGCGCCAGCTGGATGGTTTTTCTCAAGGAGCCGTTCTCAATCAGAATGTCAGCCCCAAGCTGGCGAAGCTGGTCGTTCAGATTCCCAACATGCTCAGTAATATAGAACTGAATGCCCTGATCTCTGAACTTTTTCTCCAAAAGAACCAGCCTGTCAGCTGCAGTCATGTCTATATTTCCAATTCCGCTTGCATCCACAATGATCTGCTTCGTATCCTGTTTTACCGAGGCTTCCAGATCATCTTCAAATGAATTGACATTTGCGAAAAACAGGTTGCCGTTAAAACGGTAAATAACAGTATTCTGAATGGCTCTGGCACTTCTGTTACGTCCGATATCGTAGAAATCCTCACTGCCTGGAATCTGGCCCAAAAAGGCTCTTGGCGGTATTACGGCACGTACCACCACTGAGAAGAAGGACAGAACCACACCGATGACGACGCCATATATAGTTCCAAACAAGAGGACACCGAAGAACGCGGTTAAGAAGATTGAGAACTCGCTTTTGCTGGTCTTCCAGAGCCTTACGGCAAGCTTGTCTTCAATAATACCCATAAGAGCGGAAATCACAATTCCGGTTAGAATAGGGACTGGGAGATAGCTAAGCAGTCCTGTTCCAAAGAGAAGAACCAGTAACATGACAGCAGAAGCCGTCAGACTCATCAGCTGAGATTTACAGCCGAACTGGTCAGCGATCCCGGAACGGGAGACGCTTCCGTTTATTGGGCAGCAGCCTACAATGCTGCCAGCGGCTTCCATAGCTGCGTATGCCAGCAGCTCCCTGCGAGTATCCAGCTTATAAGAGTATTTGGAGGCATAGTTGTTGCTGGCCAGCAGTGTCTGCGCCATGACGACCAGGGATATTGTCAGGCTGAGAAGTATCAGATCTGATGCTTTTCCCTGCAGGAGACGAACATCCGGGAGCATGAGCCTTGGAAGACCGGACTCCACGGCAGGCAGAAGACGGACGCCGAATCTGTCTATATGAAAGCCGACTGTTAATACGACGCCGAGAATCATCATAAATACCGGCATGGGAAGGCGGGGCATTTTCTTTTTGCTTACTTGTATGATCAGAACGGTTCCAAATCCCAGTATGGCAGACAGCAGATGAAAGCTCTGCAGCTGACGGTAGAGATGAATCGTTAGCCTGGGCAGTTCCCCCGTACCAGGATCTCCGCCGAACAGTTTCGGGATCTGCATCAGGATAATTGTAGCACCAATACCCGAAATGAAGCCTCCCATAACCGGCGTAGAGATATATTTGACCACTCTTCCGGCTCTGAAAAGCCAGAAAATAAGAAACCAGAGTCCGCACAGCAGGCTGATGACAGGCACCAATGAGGACGCATCGTGGGATCCCAGCATGAAACCCATGCCTGTCAGTGCGTTACCTACCATCACCGCGGGCATCGCATCCACACCAACAACAAATTGCGGAGAACTGGTCAGAAGCCCGTAGAACAGAATCGGCAGAAGAGAGCCGTAAAGGCCATAGACCGGCGAAAGCCCAGCGATCTGTGCATAGCCCATGGAGATAGGAATAGAGACCAGGGCAACTATAATGCCGGACATCACATCCGACTTCCAATTATTAAAGCGAATCTGTGAATGCATGAGCAACCTCTTCGATATGATACCAGTATATTTACTATTTTTCGAAATACTTTGCTTAAACTGCCTGTAAACAATAGGTGTTAAGCCTGATCACCGGGAGATTAGTATTCTGAGAAGCGAATTCTGTGATGCTTCTGTGATACATCGTATGTTATATTGCGCATGTCCTCGAGAGAGAGGGCAAAATAATATGAAATTACAATCTCGTGAAAGGAGATAAACCAAAATGAAAAAGATCGTCTCTGTTATCCTTGTCCTTGTTCTGGCCCTCACGCTCGGTGCCACTGCTTTTGCAGATTCCGGTGTCCCCATTACAAAGAATCCGACCGATGAAGCCCGCAGCGCCGGCGGCACAGCCTGGTTTGTCTCCGGAGCGGTTAATTACAACAGCATTGAGTGGAAGTTCATGGATCCGGCCGGCACCTTCTACACCGTCCAGGAGTTCAGAACCCGCTTCCCCTATGCAAGCGTTGACGGAGAGCACACCACCAACCTGACCATCCGCAATCTCGGAACTGATATGAACGGCTTTGGCGTCATCTGCACCTTCTATAACAATAACGGGCCTACTGATACGAAGATGGCCTTCCTGTATGTCTCTGCGTATGTCGCCCCCACTTACAGTGCTCCGACCTACAGTGCTCCGACCTACACCGCCCCGAGCACCACTACTACCTATTATTACATCCCCTATGGCGCTGCCGACGGCGGCTACACCTATGATGCAAACGGAAACCTGGAGTATGACGTGTACTATCCCGACGGCAGCTATACTACCTTCTACTCCGACGGTTCAACCTTCACGGACAACCTTGATGGCACATACATGTACGTGTCCAATGACGGCGGCATCGATGTTTTCGCTGACGACGGCTATTACCTCCAGACTCGCCCGGACGGCTCTTACATGGAGTACCACGGGGATGGCTTCTGGGAAGCATATGATGCCCTGACCGACAGCTACAGCGGCGGCATTGATTACTAATATAAAACTTGCTTGAGCGTAAAAGACGGGAATCCAAAATCGGATTCCCGTTATTTTACAAACTATTGTATTATTAAAGGAGCCGGATCAGGCTCCTTAATCATTACCTCCACATAGATATATAGGAATCGTGGTATATTGCCGTGTGTTGGCAGGGAAACCAGTAAGGTATTCATTCGTAAGCATATTGTTTTGCAATCTTAATAACATCGTAGTACAATGACTATGAAAGGTGGTGCTGCTATGAAAGACGCAACCGTCAGCGCACGTGTTGAACATGATGTGAAGACCGAGGCTGAGGATATCCTTCAAAAGCTTGGCATCCCTGTCTCCGTTGTCATTAACTCACTGTATAGGCAGATTATCTACCAGCGCGGCATCCCATTCTCACTGGTTGTTCCTGCCGAGCCGAAAACGCTAGACAGCATGACAAAAGCCGAATTCGATGCGAAGCTGCAACACAGCTATGACCAGTCCCTTAACAGTGAAGGTCGTCCCTTCCAAGCCGTATTTGATGAGCTTGAAAGGGGTCTCGTCTAATGGATTTGTACAAAATCATTATTACACCCGATGCCGAAATAGACCTGGTTGAGCTAAGAAACTATATAGCGGATGTGCTTCTTGCCCGTGACACGGCAAAGAGTTATATCCGAGCAATCTGAAAAGAGATCGACACGCTGAATGAAATGCCCGCTAGATATAAGCCTGTCAATGATGAGCCCTAGCATACAAGAGGAATAGGCTGCCACAGCAGCCTGAGATACACAACAATATAGACACAAGCCAGGTAAGCTGATGCTCATCATCAAGCTGCCTGGCTTGGTCTCTATATTATGCCAACTGTTTTATTTCGCGTTTTTCGGTCAGCTCTGAACACAACATGTACTGGAACTTCCATAGTTTTCACTGAGTTTGTAATACAAACTCGCAATAGTTGAGAGGCTTCCAATTATTGTCAAACCGGTGGCATATAAGATGACCATTATTTAGAGCTACGATACAAACATCGTCGCTATGTTCCGAATTGGTAAACATTGTATCCCCAAAATCACACTGAAACTCAATACTGTTTATCTCATCATTATCAAGACTAATTACAAGGCGCGCTGTATCTTGATTCAGTAGCACTTTACTTGAAACAGATTGTATGGGGAATCTTCGATCGATCATTGAAGAAAAGTAGTATTGATCACCTGAGGACAGATTCCAGTTCCCGCAGTAAGGAAGATATGTGTCCAATGATTCGATCCATTCGTCTCGGTCGGGGAATACACCTTGATAAGAATTAAGCCATTCTTTTGCCTCTGCTAGCGTTCCCTTATTGCAGAGTGAGAAAAATTGATCTACTCCTGGTATACTTCCAGTTTCCTGCTCGACTGCAATTATAAGACGCCGAAGATTTGGAAGCCCTCCAATACTTGTTGACAGCGTGATAATATGGCTAGAAGCATCAACTGTTACATCGTCGAGCCACATTCCATTTCTAAGCGATCTAATAAAAGCTTCTCTATCTCCTTCTTTTGCATCATCGTAGACATATGTAATATAACGATCATCATATATTACATTTGCACATACTATATAAGAATGATCTTCTGTATTAGTATATATATGGATTTCTCTATGTTTTTTCATATACTCAAGATCATCAAAAGCACTTAACGAAGTAAACATACCTCCCTCAGTCAGAGTCATGCCATAGATCACAGTATTAAAAGTATCGAAATTTTGCCCTTCCATCAGATTGGTATAAATAGAACCAGGGTAGCCCGTCTTTCCATCTATAGTCGTGAGAAGATAATAGTTATCCTCTGTAGGATGCTGTAAAATCGGATAATGGATTTCAGTTCCGGGAATATCCAACAGCCCTATAACATGAGGATTAATATTTTGATACTCCAATAATTCTTCAACTGAAGAATTAAAACTATCATAACTTGTAGCGGAGTTCTGTGTTGCATCTAACTGATTGCCATTCTCTATCAGCCTCAGCGCTTCTCTATATTGATCCCCATAGAAAAGATCACTCAAATTGGCACAATCAACAGCGAAAAGATAGTTTGTAAACTGCTGTATCTCATTTTCAATGTAAAATATGACCTTTCCACCATCTGTGCCCTCTAATAAAGAATTGATTATTCTATCTTTTTTCGATCTCTCAACTACTATACGGTCGCTTCCGCCCTGCATTGAGCCAAGAGCTGAAAATTTGCTGCCATCAGCTGCTTTAACTGAAATATTATACGATATCGGCTCCTCTGAACGATTTTTAACTTTAACGCTTTCATTCTCATATAGCACAAAATACAGATCATTATCATCGATAATGACATTTGCCGAGAGTGGAGAATCATCATACTCAGCACTGTTAAAAGTGCCAGCAAACGGAGTTCTATTCACAAAATACAACTCCTCTGTAGGGTCGCCAAAGACATCCTTGTAACAGTCCTGGATCCATATATCATTTTCATCAACCGCATCATTGAACGCGTGCCCGACTGCCGTAAAGCCTGCATTTGTTCCTACACTGTATTCCACAAAGTAAAACACGAAAATGCAGAATAACAGCTGTCTGATACAATTCCTTTTCATACTGCGACCTCCCCAGTATATTCTGGTGAAAGTATACCAGAAAGCAGAAACTGCGACAAGTGGAAAAGACGGGATTCCAAAAACTGGATTCCCGTCTTTTTTGTTTCTCACCTGTTGGAAAGACGATTGTTGACTAGCTAAACAGCAGGCAGTGTGCTGACTGCATATTGGACGAATCTCTGCTTCGTGCCAACTCATGGCTTAGAGAATAAATTGGTTTTGTCAGTTGACTTTATTTGTGACATCTCCCATCGCCTATGTCGTGCATAGAGGCGGATGTTTCCCGCCCCAGCGCTCCAGTGAGCATAATATCAACGGGCTACGGCTTGCATTTCCACAAAGCCATAGGATGATTCGTTATGCGCTGTAAAATATTGGAATCATCAAACAGCAGCTCCGGGCAATACTCCTTAGACATAAACCGGTAAAGATACTCTTTCTCACTTTCGCTCAAAACCATAAGAGATTGCAAATAGTCTTTTACAACAGATTTTTTGCATCCAATATCAAAGAATTGATTTCTCTCTTTCTGGTTCAACACAGGGAAAAGATCTCTCCGCACCTTTTGAATTGTGATTCTATCTATCTCTGCTGTACTGAAGGTCGGATCAATTGTTTCCTGAGATATAGATGCATAGAAAACTATGATTTTTCTGAACATTTCCCGCTGATTACAGTACAAGTTATGCTCAACACATTTTGAGAAATCGTAAAGATCTCTGGCTGCTGCACGTGTCAGAAGCGCATTCGCTTTTGCAGCAAATATTTCCACGGGATCAACTGTACGAATGAGAAGGTTGTCTCCGAAAGCATCTGTTGTCAGTGCTCTGAATGATGTTTCCAATACATGAGCTCTGAGAGAATAGTTAATCTCTATTTTTATCATATCTGGGTTTCCCGCTGAATTAGTATACGAATAGTTTAAGGCATCAAGGCTGTGATGAAACCGAGATGCGGGAGAAAGGGTATATCCTTCTGCATTCATATATACCTTTATCTTCTCAGAAATCTTTTCTCTGGTGTCTAGCATCTCCTCTCTGGAACAATTTGGAATAAAATCCAAATCGATATCAACAGAAAGCCTTGGCAGATTGAAGATTGTAAGATTTATTGCGGTACCACCTTTTAGCACCAGATGTTCCTGAAGAATCGACTGTTTACCCACCCAAGTCAGGATTTCTTTTAATCTCAGCACTTTCTCAAAGGTATCTCTGGCAAATCCGTAAGATCGGGCAGCAAGATCAAGTTCATTTCTGTTATACTGCGGCAAGCGTCACCATCTCCCCATTTTTCATGTTCATAAAACCCGATGGAATAATAAGATTCCACTCGTTATTAATAGAGCCTGACTGATCATCCTTAGTAAGATAGCGTTTACTTTGTCCGATCTCACTGCGGCATTTTTCAAAAAAGAGATCAGAAAGTCCAAGAGTTTCTCGGTAATTCCACAGAAGAAATCCTGTTTTCTGATATAAAAACTGGTTATCAAATGCCTGAAGATAATGTACTAGCTTTTTTTCGTTGATATGAGACAAATTCGGAATGCATGAAATAACTTCCTCGGCTCCGCTTATCTTGTCCATGTCTTTGAGACTGTCAACCAGAGTACGTTCTTTATCTGTTACTCGAACACCACCGCTGAACATAGGGGAATCAATTCCCTCAGCAAGACGGGATTTAACGAAATGGTATGTAAAACCATCAAACTCAAAATCATAGAAGCGCGTATCCGAGGAAACATAAACCTCATAAAAAACCTGATCTGTAATACCATAGTATTCCATTGCAGTATGATGGGAAATATAAGCCGTTGCTGTAATTGAACTCGCTATTTGGAAGCGATTTGCTATAGGCCCTCCGTGCTCCGCACTGACACAAGTGTATAGATCATTACGGATCTTCAGAGCCTTATGCTTGACAAGCAGGCGCTTCACGGCAGACCGTGCACTTCCTATATTGTAATAGTACTTGTTGACATCAGAAATTGAAAACACCGGATGCTTTGCCATCTCAGTATATAGATCCAAAAATCTCGCCCCCTTAGTTTAAAAAAAGAACAAAACTATTCATATATGTGCTAAATCATGCAATATATAAACAGAATAGCAGACAAGATCAATGATGTCAAGTTTAATTAATTATAATTTTAGATTATAATTAATCTATTTCGTGCATTTAACAAACTGATTTTATCCGAAACGCATAGAAAATCCTCGTCCCTTATAAATTAAAGGAACGAGGACTTTTTGTCTGGAAAGATTATCCGTTGACCTTTTCCTTAAACGCCTTGGCTGCTTTGAAGACCGGAGTATTGCTGGCTGCAAAGGTCATCTTCTCACCGGTAGCGGGATTGCGGCCTTCGCGGGCATCGCGATGCTTGCAGGAGAATGTGCCGAATCCAAACAGGGAAACGGGTTCACGGGCAGCAAGAGAATCGACGATAGAGTTCAGGACGCTGTCGACAGCAGCTGCGGCTGCCTTCTGAGTCATTTCATTCTCTGCGGCGACTTTCTTAACGAGTTCTGTTTTGTTCATGGGAAACCTCCATTGTTTTATCTATACTCATTCTGTGAGTACGCAGATTATATCACAATCAGACTATATTGCAATTGTTTTACACGAAATAATTGCATGCTGATTGTTTTTCGAATTACAGAATAATCTAAGGACCACTTGACAAAATGGTTTTAATCCCATATGTTATTTGGGAATCTGAAATAAACATTAAGTTGCAACTTCTGACCATAATAGGGAGGATCATAATGTTCCATAAAGCTGTTGAAATGAATTATCTTGATGGCACTAATCTGGAATTGCACTTCCAAGATGGAATAGTAAAGCAGTATGACGTTGCTTCTCTATTTTATAAGTACCCTCAGATGAAAGCACTGGAAGACAGGAACGTATTTATATCTGGTAAATTGATCAGCCCTTATGGTATCAAGTGGACAGATGAACTGGACCTGGAAACTGAAACGGTATATGAACAGGGCATGACTGTTTCCAAAAAGAACGAGGATTGGTAAATCGTTCTGTATCTCCGCTTGACACGCTTTCAAAAGCTTTAGAATGAAAAATACAAATTAGTATTACATTCCTGCTACCATCTAACAAGAATCAGAGTCTCTCTTATCAGATTGACATATGCAAGGGGGAATCACAAATAGACAATCTTAAATTTCAATCTTTGCTTTCTAATGAAGAGATAGAAAGCAATTTCAAAGAGATGGACTTCTTTGGGGAACTGATGAACGGGCTTACCGAGGCGCTTGCGTATTCCAAGGAAGAGCCACTGCAGAAACCTTTTATCAGAAATAGCTCGCCCCAGAAGGATGTCTAATCTTCACCGTAAACCTATGCCAAACTAATCGTTTGGCATAGGTTTTTCTACTGGATTGGCATGGTATTATTCGTCGTTGGCCAGAATGACACCAATATTATCCAGTGCTTTCTTTACCAGTTCGCCGCTGGTATGGGTATAGATCGTGGTTGTCTGAACATTTTCATGACCGAGAATCTCCTGAATCTCCAAAACACCTGCTCCCGCGTCCCTATACATTATCGTTGCCGCTGTGTGTCTGAGTTTATGCGGGCTGAATTTATTGCCCTGTAGTCCGGCCCGTTTAATATCCCGCTCAACTATCTGCTCAACTCTGCGTGCGGTGATTCTGCTTCCTTTTTTTGAATGCATTGCAAGAAACAATGCGTTCTCATCCGCGATTTCATGGTTTTCGGCATATTCGCTTCTTACAACTAGATAGTCTTCCAAAGCTGAAAGGCACTGCTTGTTCAGGTGAACGATGCGTTCCTTTCTTCCTTTGCCGTGCAGGCGCAGTGTGTCATCCTTGATATCCGTCAGATTAATCGCTACCAATTCTGACAATCTCATACCGCAGTTCAGAAAGAAAACCAGGATGCAGTAGTCCCGGGATATGAATTCTCCGCCTACTGTATCCAGCAGTTCTTTGCTCTCCTGTGTTGTTAGGAAGATGGGGAGTGAACGCTCACGTTTTGGAGAGGATATATCGGTGACCGGATTATGGGTGATACATCCGCTTTTATCCCGTTTCCTGAGATAATCGTATAATGAACGAATCGCCGCAAGCTTTGACGCGCGGCTTTTTGCTCCGCAGGATCTTTCGGTAGAGCAGTAGGCCATAAAGTCATATATATCCGACGTTTCCAGATTTGCTATATCATGAACCGTCATTTCGTTAACCGGCAGGTCTTTGAACTCTTTCGAAGCATTCTGATCCAGTCCCATCGACTTGACCCATCTCAGAAATGTGCGGAGCGAAACCGCATAGTTGAAGATCGTTCCTGGAGCCATGTTTTTCTCAATCAAAAGAAACTGGAGATACTGATTGGCAAATTGCGGCAGTCCAAAGTCTTTAATTTTCAAGCTGTTCGGTTTTGCCGGATTGTAATACATTGCCATAGAAATACCTCGGTATCATTTTTCCACTTTTCGGGCTGTAAAATAAGGCAAGACTATGTTTCGACTTTTTGTATCCGATTCGAGCTTCGTTAAATGTGGATTTAACGAAGATCTACCCCGATCTATGTGTCGGTATTTTTTCGCCTTCACTCCCCTCCTGTTCCCACAGTTCTCCCATGAGGATCTTCTCCGCCCGTTCTACTGTATCTCCGCATTCCTGACAGAACCACTCCTGATCATCTGTAATGTACCAGCCGGCTCCCTTTGCGATTCTTTTCGCTTTGCCGATTGTTATGGACTGGTTTTTCCAGGCAACCAATTCCTCGCCGCATCTGTCACAGACAATGTTAACGTTGTATGCCATCCCGATTTCTCCTCTTTTTTGTCTTCCTCAAGACTGTATTGTAAAAGGCAGTCATGTGATTGATCGTTTCTAAATATTCAGTTTGGAATTATGCCAAATTGATTCCAATAAAAACAGGGACCTGAAACAGCTCCTCAGCATAGATGTTTTCAATCGGCACATAGGGTTCTTCCATGAACCGTGAGTCCTTCGAGTTTTCCCTGTTGTCTCCCAGCACAAATACTGCTCCTTCCGGAACGGCAAATGCAGGAATATCGGAAAAACTCGCATTCTGTCTCATGAGATACGGTTCTTTCAGCGCTTCCCCGTTGCGGTATACGTTTCCTTCTGAGAATCGGATTTCATCTCCCGGCAGACCGATCACCCTTTTGACAAGGAGCCGCTTCCTCTCAGAGCTTTCCCTGAACACAATTACAGATCCATATTCCGGAACCGGATCTCCGATGAGATACTTCAAACGGGTACTGATGATCAAATGATTTCTGTGTATCGTTGGCTCCATGGATTCACTCGGCACATAATTCAGTGAAAATATGCCGGTTGAGGTAATAACGGCCAGCGCGCAGAGCAGGACATATGTTAGGACTTCCCTGATCAGGTATCTTATCGTTCCTGACTCCTCTCTGCGGTAATACGGTCCATCATCGGGCAGCAGTCATTTCCCCGGAGAATCAGCTCCTTGGCAACCTGTATCGCATACTGGTATCTGTCGGGATTGGCAATCATCAGAGCAACATACTTGTTCTCGCCAGACTGCTGGGTTCCAAGCAGATCCCCTGCGCCGCGCTGGGCCAGGTCGGCTTCTGCAATTTGAAATCCATCTGCGGTGTCACACAAGACCTGTAATCTGGCCAGTCCCTTTGGTGACTCGCCATCGCTCTGCAGTACACAATAGGACTGGAGATCTCCCCTTCCTACGCGTCCGCGCAGCTGGTGGAGACTTGATAAGCCAAAGCGTTCCGCATTCGTAATGATCATGACGGTGGCATTGGGGACATTGACTCCGACCTCAATCACTGTTGTGGCGATCAGCACATCGATCTTTCCGTCTTTGAAGCTGTTTATGATATCGGAGGTCTCTTCTTTTGAGGTTTTCCCCGTCAGCGATCCGATTCTTACTCCCTGCGGTTCAAGGAATTCTCGGTATTCTTTCGTAATCTGATCAACGGATTTTACGCCTGGAACCTTTTCATTGTTCTCAATCATGGGACAGACAACGTATGCCTGATGTCCGGCCTGAACTTCCTTCAGGACAAACTTCATGTTGCCTGTCTGATTTCTGAATACCCTGGTTTTTACCGCTTTACGGCCGCTCGGCATGCTCCGGACGGTATGGAGCTGGATGTTGTCTCCGTATATGACCTGTGCCAGGCTGCGCGGAATCGGCGTTGCACTCATGGTAATGCTGTGAACACCCTTGGCTGCCTTTTCCACGATTGCGGTTCTCTGCTTTACCCCAAAGCGATGCTCTTCGTCTACAACAGCCAAGGCCAGGTCTTTATATACTACGTCTTTCCCAACGCAGGAGTTCGTTCCGATAATGATCTGTGCGGATCCGTTTGCAATTTCCCGCAGCACAGCATCCCGTTCTCTCTTTTTCAGGGAACTGTCCAGAAATGCCGTATTGATGCCAAACGGGGCTAGCATTGAGGAGATCGAGTCATAGTGCTGCCTTGCGAGCACCTGTGTCGGTGCCATAATGACTGACTGATAGCCGCTGTCCGCGAAAGCTGCTGCCATTAAGGTACAGATAATCGTCTTGCCGCAGCCAACATCTCCCTGAACCAGGGCGTTAATGCGCCGCCCGGCTTCTGCGTAGGAAAGCATCTCCCTTACGGCTTTTTCCTGATCTTGTGTCAGTGAAAAAGGAAGCGATTCCATGATCTTTTTCAGCAGTGACCGTGTCTTGATATTGTACTGGCTCCCTGCGGATACTTCGTTCCGGTTCAGCTCATTCTGTATAGCAAAATAGAGCAGATCATTGAAAAGGATCCTTCTTCTCCCCTGTTTCACCTCTTTCATGCTGTTCGGCATATGGATAAAGCGAAGTGCAGCAGGCATGCCCACCTCTCCCGCGGCATCGTGAATATCCCGTGGGAGAATCTCACTGTCTGCCAGGCCAACCGAGAGTGCCTTATGCATCATCTCTTCCAGATAGGAAGACGACATTCCGGAAATGGATCGGTAAACCGGATAAATCCGGAGCAGCCGTTCGTTATAGGCCTCGAATACTTCAGGCTGATTCAGACCATACCCGTATCTGCTGTCAAAGTCCACCTTACCGGCAATGATAACCTTTTCGTGTCTGTCGGCCAGGCTTTTTATTTCCTGATAAACCCAGTGCATATTGAACCAGCGGACCGTCAATTCCAGATTCAACGGTTCAATCCTGCATATGGCCGTCACGAACTGCCTGCCGTTTCCGGCCCGACGCTCGCAGGAGACGACAGTACCAAAAAGAACAGAAACCTGATCATGCGGGAGTATACCGGTAATGGACCTGTAGTCTCTGTACGCCCTCGGCAGGTATTGCAGCAGATCTTCCACCGAGTAAATTCCCCTGGATTCAAACTGTTTTTTCTTTTTCGGCGTTACTCCGAGTACATCCAGTTCCATTTCTTCTAAATCCAAATCTGTTTTTGATTTTTGTCAACTATTGACTAAATTATAAACTCGATTTGTATTTTTGTCAATATTGTCGTACGAATAATTGCCGCCTTCTTTGCAACGGGTCCAGTTTTTACTAGGGAAATGCTGATTTAATTCTGCGTTTACCCATTTTCTTGCAATCCGCGGTGGCCAGCGGCAGCTGATGCGGTTACCGGCGGTAGTCCGGCGGCGCCAGCGGTAGGATGCAAAACATTATTCCACGGTGCTCTTGACATGAGCCTCCATCGCGCATGATTTCATGGCAAAAGCGGCAAAACAGCGCCATGTGGCTTGTTTGCCATGGCGAACAGCCTATCATGCGCTACTCATGTAAAGAGCCTTTCGCGGCATAAGGTTTTGCGGAAATATGGCTGCCGCTGCCGCCGCATCGCTACCGTTTAGCTCCGCTTCAGCTGCCGATAAGTTCCGCAATATGCATTGAGCTTGCCATACTCAGTATACATTGCGTTCTGGCGTTTGTAAAAGTGTGACATACTCCCCGGACTGAAGTCCGAGGCTTCTTAGGAAGCGACGGAAT
>CAZMXF010000030.1:0-15462 GCA_964570015.1 uncultured Oscillospiraceae bacterium
GAAAGTTTGCAAAGCTCGGTGAAGTGCTCGAAGAGCTCGGTGTGGAGCGCTGCGTGATCGCCTGCGGCAAACACTTTGCCCCGACCGCGAAGGAGATGCAGGAAAAGGACAGCCGCATCGTTGCCGTTTTCGGCGGTGTGGAGCAGAATCCCCAGCTCTCCGGCGTCATCGAAACCACCCGTCTCGCCCGTGAGACCAAGGCCGACGCCGTCATCGGCATCGGCGGCGGCAGCGCCATCGACACGGCGAAGTTTGCCGCGGCCATCGCCCTGGGCGACGGCGAAGCCATCGAGTATTACCACGGGGAGAAGCCCTTCCCGGCAGAGCGCCTGACCATCATCGCGGTCCCGACCACGGCCGGAACCGGAAGCGAAGTGACCCAGGTCTCCGTTATCAGCCACGAGACTGAGAAGAAGACCATCAACAACCCGGTCTTCATGCCCAAGGTGGCCATCGTCGACCCCGTACTGAGTTCCACCGTGCCTCCCCGTACGACCATGAACACCGGCCTGGACGCCATGGCTCATGCGCTGGAAGGCTACTGGAGCAAGAATCACCAGCCCATCTCCGACCTGATGGCGATTGAAGCTGTCCGCACGATCCTCGAGAACCTCGAAACGGCCTACACCGACGGCAGCAATATGGAAGCCCGCGCCAATATGGCCTATGCCTCCCTGCTGGGCGGACTGAGCTTCGCTCTGCCGAAGACCGCCGGCAGCCATGCATGCAGCTATCCGCTGTCTGAGGACTATCATCTGCCCCACGGCGAAGCCTGTGCCTTTACTCTGGACAGCTTCGTGCGCATCAACGCCGATGAGCGTCTGGAGCTCCTCTGCCGCAGAGTCGGCCTCTCCGGAACGGAAGAGCTGGCACAGCGCATCGCGGCCCTCAAGAAGCTCGCCGGACTCCGCAGCCGCCTCAGCGACCTCGGAGAAGTCGATCTCGACAAGCTGGCTCACGACTGTGCGGTACACGGACTGATGAACAACAATCCGGTACACATGGACGAGAAGGCCCTGCGCGAGATGTTCGAAAAGCTGGCCTGAGAGAGAAAAGAATTGTACTCCCGCCCTGCGGGCGGGAGTACGGTAAAGCAGATTAGAAGGCTCTTCGCGGGATATTCGAAAAGCCCGACTGATAACCGCAACAAATTCAAAGCCGAAAGCATTGTTTCCCGCCCGAAAGGGCGGGAAACCTGATAAAGGAAGTACAGCAATGAAGGAAGACCTGAAATATACCCTGATGGTGATCGGGATGGTGGTATCCTGGTCGATCTACTACGCGGTCAGCAAGATCGTGGTCGATGCCACCGGCTCGGCCAGGATGGCCGGTTTCCTGTTGCGCACGGCGGCACTGGTGTTTCTGACGATCCAGCTGCTGACGGACAAGAACTTCAGCCGCCTCTTTCATCAGGGGAAAGCGGTCCGGATCCTGGTCCTGATCGGTGTCTTCGGCTTCCTGCTGGACCTGTTTGCAAACCTCGGTTATGCAGGTGGCTCACTGAGCACCGGAACGGCCCTGCTGAAGACCGATGTCCTGATGGTGAATCTCGCGACGGTGATCCTTTATCACAAAAAGCTCTATATCTCGGACTGGCTCGGCACCGCCATCATGCTCGGAGGCGTGCTGCTTGTGCTCGGAGTAGACTTTGGCGGGATGACCCTGCATGTGACGGATCTCTACTTCCTGCTGTCGGCGGCCTGTGTCAGTGCCAACGCCTTCATCATCAAGGCAGCGCAGGAGAAGTACCATGAAGACGCAGACATGATCTCTTACTACAACAACGCCGTGGTCCTGATTCTCTTCGGCTGCAGCGCTGCTCTACACGGAGAGTTTCATGTTCCCCAGAACATGGGCAGCGGCTTCTGGTGGCTGGTGGTATTGGGCGGACTGGCCCAGACGGGGATCTACTTCTTCTATTATCGCAATCTCAAGCACTTTGAAGTCTGGCTGGTCAAACTGTACCTGCTGCTGATGCCGGTGTTGAGCTGCTTTATCGGTGTGTTCTTCCTGAACGAAGAGCTGACCGTGAAAAAGCTGCTGGGAATCCTGGTGGTGCTGGCGGGCGCGGCGGTGATTCTGCAGCGCGGCCGCATCAACCACAGCGGCAGACCGGCGAGAGAATCCTGAGAACAGCGAAAGAGAGTACCTATGTCGTATCAAGGCGACAACTTAATGAGCGTGAAGCGCAGCAACCGAAGCGCAGCGCTGCGGATTCTCCATGAGAAAGGCGCCATGTCGCGCAAGCGTCTCGCAGAGAACATGCACCTGACTCCTGCTGCCATCACCAAGATCGTCGGTGAGATGATCTCGGACGGCCTGCTGATGGAAGGCGAGATGCTCAGCAGCAGCAATGCCGGCCGGCGGGAGATCCTGATCGATCTCAATGCGGAAGTGGCCTGCGGGCTCGGCATTCTGATCAACCTCCGTCAGGCGATCCTCTCGGGTGTCTGGCTGGACGGCCGTGTGATCTTCACGGAAGAGGTGCCGCTGGAGACCAAAGCGCCTGCGGAATCGACCGCAGAGCGACTTTCTGCCAGGCTGCTGCAGCTGACGGAGGAAAACGGAATTTCGCGGGAGTCCGTGATCGGCCTCGGTGTCGCGGTGCGCGGCATCACCTCCGAGGACGGGCGGATCGTACGCAACAGCTTCGGTGCGCTGGCTGAGACGGATTACCCGCTCTGCGAAAAGTTTGAAGAACTGACGGGCTTTCATACCGTGATGGAGAACAATGTCCGCTCGCTTTTTGCGGCGCAGATGTTTGTCTCTCAGGATGAAACGACCGGCTCACAGCTGTTCATCCGCTGCGGCTACGGCATCGGCGCGGCGCTGTCCATCGACGGGAAGATCTGGCACGGGGTGACTGCCCAGTGTGCGGAGATCGGACATATCCCGGTGATCCGCCGCGGCGGAAAACCCTGTCACTGCGGAAAGAGCGGCTGCCTTGAGACAATCGCCTCACCGGGTTCCATCCGGGAGGATGCCATCGCGATCCTCTCGGAAGAAAAGACCCCGCTTCTCTGGAGAAAGTACAGGGATCGGGATACCGAGAGCCTGAGTGTGTTTGACGTCTTCGCCGCGGCAAGCAACGGGGATCAGGGTGCGTCTGAGATCGTGGATCGTGCCATCCAGGCACTCGGCACCGCCATCAAGGCTGCGATTTATCTGGTGGATCCGGGTAAAATCGTTCTCTATGGAAGTCTTTTTGAGGATACCTATTATCTCTCCCGCCTGATCAGCGAGCTGCAGGAGGGTGTGGATGCCCGCCATGACGTCGTCATTGAGAAGAGCAAATTCAACCAACAGCTGGAAGACCGTGCGGCCTGCCTGCTTGCGGTTCAGAACTTTATTGACAACGGAGGAATACGCTAATGGATACCATGTTGGAAATGCTTCGGAAAAAGAATCCGGGCCTGCCGCTCTACAGCGTCACCGACCCGGAGTTCAAACGTTACGGCAGAGTCCTCGCGGGAGAGACCGCGGAGCTTGCCAAAGCGCTGGACACCTGTGCCATCCCCGCAGAGGGAAACTGTTATCAGGCCTCTGCTCCTGTCCTGGAGGCGGTTGCCCTGATGCAGGATATGAAGCGCGTCGTCTTCGGCGACATGCCCATTGAAGCCGGCTTCTGCAACGGACGCGGCTATCAGCTCAACGCCATGGAGTATCACAAGTGCAGCGAAGTCAACTTCACCACGACCGGTCTGGTGCTCCTGCTTGCTCTGCCGGAACAGCTGGACGACGGAAAGCTCGACAGTGCGGATGTCGTCGGATTCTATCTGCCGGCGGGTGTGCTGGTGGAGATCTTCCCGCTGGTACTGCACTTTGCTCCCTGCCGCATCTCCGAGGACGGCTTCCGCTGCCTGGTAATCCTTGAGAAGGGGACCAACGAGGCGCTGCCGTCTGTGAACACTGCCGCCGAGGGCGAGGAAAAGATGCTCTGGATGCGCAATAAGTGGCTGACCTGCCACCCCGATTCTCCTCAGCAGAAGAACGGTGCCTATGTCGGCATCTCCGGTGAGAATCTGGCACTGCAGATCTGATAAACACTTACAGTATGGATAAGGGACTGTCCCAATCACAGGGGCAGTCCCTTATCCATACTGTGAGGCAGCTTTTCTGAAGTCTTCCGGAGTGTTGCAGTTCAGAAGCAGATCCGGATCACCGGTATATTCCAGTTTTTTCAGTTCCGCATCATTCAGCAGTTTCCGGACCGAACGTTCTCCAGAGAGAATCAGTTCTTCCGCCTGCCGGGCCAGATCCGCGTCATACACGGCCAGCAGGGGCTCAATCTCGCCTCCGTGGCTGAGCACCGTAGAGGGGCCGGAATGCTCCTGAATGAGTTTTTCCAGCCATTCCTTCGGAAACAGCGGGACATCCACACTCACCACCAGGCAGGCAGGATTCTTTGCCGATTTCAGGCATGCATGGATGCCGCTCATCGGCCCCCGGTGAGGATAGATGTCTCCGATCAGGCGCGTTCCTTCCACCGGCCTGGAATATCCGGAAACCATGATATCTTCGAGCCCGATCTCCCTGAGCTTCCGGACCTGGATTTCAAGCAGCGTCAGATCGCCGAGCTTGAGTTCGGCCTTATCTGTCCCCATCCGTTTGCTGAACCCGCCGGCCAGCACGACACCGGACACGTTTTCCGTATTCAATGCGACGACTTCCTCTCTTTCAGCTTCGGGTTGTACTCCATACATTCTTAAAGTCCTGTGCTTCAAGAATAACGTCCCGGGAGTACCCTGTCAAGGCAAAAAAACGACGATTGACAAAGAACGGTTCTGATCACCGACAGACCTGTAATGGCATCTCCGTGATGCAGGGAGCAATAAAAAACTCTTTTCGGATTCCCTCCGATCGGCTATAATAGCAGACGGAATCCTGAACGGAGTCCTGTCATGGTGTTTGAACGGAAAGAATGGGTGGAGAGATTCAATGACCTTTGAGAAAATGCTTGCCGAGGACGGCAGGCTGGTTTATCGGACCCGCGGTGTGAGTATGGAACCTATGCTGAGGCAAAACAGGGACCTCGTGGTGATCGAGGTTCCCGCTTCGCGGCTGAAGAAATATGACGTAGCGCTGTATAAGCGCGGAACGAGCTATGTGCTGCACCGGGTGATCGGAGTGAAGGACGACCACTATCTGATCCGCGGTGACAACACCTATGCGCTGGAGACCGTACCGGACAGTGCGGTGCTCGGCGTGCTGACGGCATTTCAGCGGAAGGGGAAGAAGTATTCGGTGACGGATCGGGGCTACCGCTGCTATGTCCGCTTCTGGAATGCGATCTATCCGCTCCGGGCCCTGCGCGCCCGCTGCCGCCGCCTGGCTGTCGGCATCGCCCGCAGGCTGGGCATTCTGCCGCTTCTCAAGCGCATACTGCGGAGGGGACGTCCGTCGTGAAGCAGACCGGGAACAATGCTGCCTGCCGGTTCCGGCAGGGAACCGATGCAATGAACCCGGTGTGTTTTTAACGGACGAAAGACACGCTGCAGTAAAGCATGCCCGGTGGAACATCGTTTTGATGCTCCACCGGGCATGCTTTTTCCTGTTTCTCCAAAAGAGGAGAAAGCTTATTTCATAGTGTTGCGGAGAGTACCGATGTCTTCGATCTCGATGTCGACGACATCGCCGGCCTTGAGCCATTTCTTTTCGTTCTCATCCTTCTTCTCCAGCGCGACGCCGCTTGGCGTGCCGGTGAAGATCAGGTCGCCCGGTTCGAGACGGACGTATTTGGAAGCATAGCTGATGATCTGGGCGCAATTGAAGATCATCTGAGTGGTGAGACCGTCCTGGCGGAGCTCACCGTTGACATAGCTGCGGATCTGCTTCGGAGAGAAGGGATCAAAACTGTCGGCGGTGACGATGAACGGGCCGCAGGGACCGAAGCCGGGCATGGTCTTGCCGATCAGCCACTGGCCGCTGCGCATCTGGCTGTCACGGCAGCTCAGGTCATTGCCGCAGGTATAACCGAACACACAGTTCATCGCTTCGTCCTCACTGACACCCCAGGCGGTCTTTCCCATGACGATGACGAGTTCGGCTTCGTAGTCGTAGCTGACCTCCCAGGGCGGGAGCTCAACCTCGGCTTCGTGGGGGACCAGAGCGTTGTCGAACTTGGAGAAAAGATTCGGATACTTCGGAAGCTCGAAACCGGTAGCAAGCGTATGGGACTTGTAGTTGAAGCCCACGCAGAGGAGCTTCCCGATGGGATTCACGACATTTTCAAACACAGGTGCTTCCACGACGGGAAGGCTTTCATCCGCGGCCAGGCGGACGGCCGCGCTGCGGTCCGCACCGCAGATCAGATCCTGAAGAGAGATCGGGCAGCCGGCGGCTGTGAGATCGACGATGCCCCGTGCAGTTTCAGCGGCGAGATGGATTCCGCTGACGGTTTTGATATTGGCTAGTTTCATAATGTCTGCTGTCTTACCTTTCATTGAAGTACTCGCGTACCAGCTTGATAATCACCGGGCTGAGTGCCAGGATGGCGATCAGGTTCGGGATGGCCATGAAGCCGTTGAGAGCATCGGCCAGGTTCCAGGCGTCTGTAAGGGACAGTGTAGCGCCGACGACGGAGAAAAGGATGAACACAAGCTTATAGCCGATGCTGGCCCTGGTGCCGAAAAGATACTCGAAGCAGCGAGTGCCGTAGAGGCTCCAGCTCAGAACCGTGGACAGAGCGAACAGTGCCAGACAGAGCGCCAGGATGATGGAGCCGACGCCGCCACCGAGAACGCTGCTGAGAGCGGCGGATACGATCGATGCGCCGCCGCTGGTGCCCCACGCGATGTCGATGCTGCCGGCGCAGGAGGCACTGAGCACGGTGAGCGCGGTCAGGGTGCAGATCACGATGGTATCCATGAAGACCTCAAAGATGCCGAAGAAGCCCTGCTTGACAGGATTGGTCTCGCTGGTTGCGGCGTGAGCCATGGGAGCGGAGCCGAGACCGGCTTCATTGGAGAAGCAGCCGCGGGCGATACCCTTGGTGATGGAGGTGGAGATTGTGATGCCGAAGGCGCCGCCCAGCGCCGCTTCTGCATTGAAAGCACCCTTGAAGATCATGCCGAAGACCTGGCCGATGTGGCCGATGTTAGAGAAGATGACGATCAGCGTGGAGATGATATAGACCACTGCCATGACCGGAACGATCTTTTCGGTGACGGAGCCGATGCGCTTGATGCCGCCGAAGAGCACCAGCGCGACGATGACCGCGACGACGATGCCGACGATCAGGTTGCAGAGAGTGAACTCATTGCCCGCGAAAGAAAGCATCGTCCCCTGTACGTTGCCGCCGAGAGCGTTGATAGCGGAACCGATCGACTCGCCGATCGACTGAACCTGCGTGGCGTTGCCAATACCAAAAGCGGCAAGGAAGCCAAAAATACAGAACAGCACGCTCAGCCAGCCGAAGCCCTTGCCCAGACCGTTCTTGATGTAATACATCGGGCCGCCGACCCAATCGCCCTTGTCGTTGCGCTCGCGGTAATTGACGGCGAGGGTAACCTCGGCGAACTTGGTGCACATGCCCACAAGGGCGGAGAGCCACATCCAGAAGACTGCGCCGGGACCGCCGATGACGATGGCGCCGGTAACACCGGCGATGTTGCCGGTACCGACGGTGGCGGCCAGAGCAGTGGTCAGGGCCTGAAGCGGCGTAACCTCACCCTTGCCGGCCTGCTGCTTTTTGAAAACCTTGCCGACGGTGTTCTTCATGGCGTGGCCGAACTTGCGGAACTGCAGGAAGCGGGTGCTGATGCTGAGAATCAGACCGACACCGACCAGCAGGCAGAGAACGACCGAACCCCAGGCAATGTCGTCCAGTTTGGTTATAAATTCGCTGAGAGTCATGATGGTTTCCTCCTCTTTCTTCCGGACTCCCGTTTCGGGAACAAAAAACACCTGCCGGAGAACCGGTCAGGCATATAAAACACATTTCCCGACTACAGCAGGTCGAACATACTGCTGTGACGGAATCCATCTGTCCTTTTGCCTGAGAGATTCGGCTTGCGCCTTGCACCTTCGGCTCCCGATTCAACGAGATCTCCAGAGTTCCTCCGCTTCCGGTCTCCGATGGGATCCCGAAAGCATCTTCGGTATTGAATTGTGAACGTACTATAGCATGCGAAGAGAAAAAAAGCAAGCCGCAACGGAATGGTCTGCTGTATTTTTGTATTTTTACACATGCACAGCGGAAATTTGCCGATTATATTTGTCACTATTTTAATGCCGCCGCAACGGTTTTGCCCGAAGCGGCGGCTTGGATTACAGAAAAAGGAGAGAATCAGCGGATCTGGCCGTTTCCGCGGATGACGTACTTGTAGGTGTTCAGTTCTTCCAGACCCATCGGTCCGCGGGCATGGAGCTTCTGGGTGGAAATGCCCATTTCGCAGCCGAGGCCGAACTCGCCGCCGTCGGTGAAGCGGGTAGAGACATTTACATAGACCGCGGCAGAGTCGACCAGAGCCGTGAACTTCGCTGCGTTCCCGTCGTCCTGTGTGAGGATGGCGTCGCTGTGGCCGGTGGAGTGACGGGCGATGTGGGCGATGGCGTCGTCGGTGCTGTCCACCACGGCAACAGCCAGAATATAGTCGAGAAATTCCCGGTCAAAATCTGTCTCTCCGGCGGGCGTGCCCGGAATGATTGCCGCAGCGCGCGGATCCAGGCGCAGTTCCACCGGCACCAGGCCGCGTGCTTCACGGTCTCCGACGAGACGGGCCTGCAGCTTCGGCAGAAAGACGGGGGCAATGTCCCGGTGAACCAGAAGGACTTCTTCCGCGTTGCAGACGGAGGGGCGGCTGGTCTTGGCATTCTCGATGATGTTCAGAGCCTTGTCCTGATCGGCGGAGGCGTCCACAAAAATGTGGCAGATGCCGGTACCGGTCTGGATGCAGGGAACCTTGGCCTGCTCCGTGCAGCGGCGGATCAGACCGGCTCCGCCGCGGGGGATCAGCAGATCGATCAGGCCCACGGCAGTCATAAGCTCTTCGGCACTGGCATGGTCGGTGTCCTCCACAAAGCCCACCAGGGCAGCGGGGAGACCCGCGTCTTCCAGACCGTGGTGAATGGCGCGGACGATCGCCGCGTTGGAACGGAAGGCCTCGCGCCCGCCGCGCAGAATGACGGCGTTGCCGGACTTCAGTGCGAGTACGGCGGCGTCAGAAGTGACGTTCGGACGGCTTTCATAGATGATGGCGATGACGCCGAGGGGAACGGAAGTCTTCTCAATCACGAGACCGTTGGGGCGTTCCACACGGCGGAGAACCTTGCCTTCCGGATCGGGCAGTGCGGCAACCGCGCGGACGCCCTGGGCCATGCCGGCGATGCGCTCCGGCGTCAGGGTGAGGCGGTCGATCATGACCTCGCCGTAACGATCACGGGAGGCTTCGATGTCTTCACGGTTCGCGGAGAGAATCTCCTCCTGCTCCGAAAGCAGTCTCTCGGCAATCGCCAGGAGAGCGGCGTTTTTCCGCTCACTGGATGCGGTCAGAGTCGGCAGCGCAGCTCTGGTCTCAAGTAAAATGTCATGTGTTTTTCTCATGTGTTTTTCCTCCCGATAAAGCGTGTTCCGATGGCCTGTCCGTCCAGAACGTCATAGAGAAGGGCCGGCTTGGACCCGTTGAGAATGATCATGTCGGTCCCGGCGTCCATGCAGATGCGTGCAGCAATCAGCTTGGTGTGCATGCCGCCGGTGGAGAGTGCGGTTCCGCCGCCGCCGGCCCCGGCTGCCATCTCGGGTGTAATCTCCCGCACTTCCGGGATCAGCCTTGCCGACGAATCGTGGCGGGGATCGGCGGTGTAGAGTCCGTCGATGTCGGAAAGAACGATCAAAAGGTCTGCCTTTACACTCACGGCGACCAGTGCACCGAGGGTGTCGTTGTCGCCCACGCCAATCTCATCCGTGGAGACGGTGTCGTTCTCGTTGATAACCGGCAGAGCGCCCAACTCCAGAAGCCGCTGCAGGGTGTTGGCAAAGTTCAGATGCCTTGCCTCATCCCGGAGATCCTCTCCGGTCAGCAGGATCTGCGCCACGGTGTGATTGTACGAAGCAAACAGCTTGTCATAGACATACATGAGCTCGCACTGGCCGACTGCGGCGGCGGCCTGCTTGGTGGGCATATCAGAGGGGCGCTGTGTGAGGTTCAGCTTCCCGACTCCCATGCCGATTGCACCCGAAGAGACCAAAACAACCTCATGTCCGGCGTTCTTCACATCGCTGAGGACCTTGCAGAGGGTTTCCACATGCCGGATATCCATCCGTCCGGTGGCGTGTGTCAGGGTAGAGGTACCGACCTTTACCACAATTCTCAATGATATCATCTCCAAACGATCTGTCACAGTAATGTGCTGAAGAACAGTTTACTATAAAAGACCGAATCGGTCAAGCTGAGAGGAAAAAACGAAAAAAAGTTAAAATATTTCATATAAAACAGCCAAAACTGGACAAGTCGCACAAAACGAAGTTGTGATTTTTGTACAGAATGCGAACTTGCATTTTCCCGGATTTTCCTGTATGATATAGCCAGAAAATGAAGGAGGGAAAAACTCCAAGCTCCCCGGAAAGTGGGACCGGGTGAGTGCCGCTGAGGATCATGATCAGGGAACGCTCCGACAAAGAGGATATCTCACTTATGAGATTTGCGTGACGCGCAGTTTGAATGTTAGAGAGAGGATTCCGTGAATGGCACAGCGGTGCATTTGATCTTAAAGAAAGAGAGGTTAAAAGATGTTAGATATTAAGAATTCAGAGAAGTAGGCCCTGATTGTGTTGAGCGATTGAAGCTGCAGTCAGGGCTTACTTCTTTTTTATGCTGTTTTTGATGAAAAGACCGCCGATGAAGGCGGCTTTTTTTTTGCCCGGAAAAGGTCGGTCATAACAAGATTTCAGTTTACAGATCCGGCATTTCATGATAAAGTAAAACTATAGTACACCAAATACTTGAAAGGAAGTGTATTCAGAACTATGAAAGTGATTGCTACAGACAAAGCGCCTGCCGCCATCGGCCCCTATTCTCAGGCCTACTGTGTAAACGGACTCCTGTTCACCTCCGGCCAGATCGCCCTGAATCCGGCCACCGGTGAGATCGTCGGCACAGACATCGAGGCCCAGGCCGAGCAGTGCTGCAAGAACGTCGGAGCGATTCTGGAAGCGGCGGGAACCGACTTCTCCAAAGTCGTGAAGACGACCTGCTTCCTTGCGGATATGAAGGACTTCGCCGCATTCAACGCGGTATACGCGAAGTACTTTGTCAGCAAGCCTGCCCGCTCCTGCGTCGCGGCGAAGGAGCTGCCCAAGCAGGTGCTCTGCGAGATCGAGACGGTCACCCTGGCAGACTGATCCCGGGAGATATTTTGGTTCCGCTGCAGCGGAATCAGACCGTAAAACAACATACGGCAAAAAGGCACAGAAGAGAACCCGTTGTTCCGCTTCTGTGCCGATTTTTATTATGGGGGGTCGAGAAAAAGAAACTGCATGCAGGACGCATCATGCGAAGGCGTCGGCTTTGCGCGCGGCCTCGCAGATCAGGTGGACGCAGGTGTCATACCCCAGAAAGCCAGTATCCAGTGAGAGTGTATAGTTCCGGCTGTCGCCCCAGTGTTTTCCGGTGAACTGCTCGTAATAGGTGCGCCGGGCTGCGTCGGTCTTCTGCATTTTTTTCTGGATTTCCGTGGGATTTGTGCTGTTGATCAGCTTGCCGATCCGGGCGGCCCGGTGAATGTCACTCGCATAGAGGAACACATTCAGGCTGGGGATGTTTGCCTTTGCCATGATCTCATCCGCACAGCGGCCGAGAATCACGCAGGGGCCTTTCATCGCCAATTCTACGATTACGTGCTGTTCAATGGAGCGAATCGTGTCCTGCTGATCCACATAGGCGGCAGGAGCAATCATACGCAGAAGGATTCCGGTACGGGTGATTTCCTCTTCCACCCGCTCGACTTCCGGCATCTCCAGCCCGCTCTCTGCGACGGTGGCTTTGATGATATCCCGATCATAGAATTCAATGCCGAGTTCTTCCGCAACGCTTTGGCCGATGGAATGCCCGCCGGCACCGTATTCTCTGCTGATGGTAATAATCATAGCTGTTCCCTCCTGTTGTGATCGCGGAGACTGTAAACTTTTTTGTATTGTAACACGATTTTCCCTGTTCTTCAATGGGGATTACAGGCAAAATGCGCGCCTTCTTTTTCAGCAGGAATCTATAATTCGCTTGAAAACCTATCAAACGCAGGGTATAATAGGAAAAACAGAAAACGGAGGAACTCTCTCATGATGATTTCCACCAAGGGCAGATACGCATTGAGGATTCTTGTCGATATCGCGGAGCATCAGGCCGACGGTTATGTCCCCCTGAAGGAAAGCGCGGACCGGCAGGAGATTTCCGAGAAGTATCTGGAGAGCATCGTCAGCATACTGGTGAAATATGACTTTATCGAGGGGCTGCGCGGAAAGGGAGGCGGCTATCGGCTGAGCCGGCCGGCAGAACAGATTGTCGTGTATGATGTTTTATCTGTAATGGAGGGGACGCTGGTCCCCGTAGCCTGCCTGGAGGAAAGGGCAAAGCCATGTGCGCGGATGTCCGTCTGTCAGACGCTCCCGCTGTGGACCGGACTGAACGAGGTCGTGAAGGACTATCTGAGCCGCTTTACGGTGAAAGACCTGATGAAGCGTGAAACGGACGATAATGAGTATATGATATGAGGATACTCTGATAGAGCGATCCGTTTTTCGCAGGGTCTCGTGCAAGAGGCGTGTGGACCGGAATAATAAAAATCAAAAGGCACAGAAGCGGAATTGCGGCTCCGTTTCTGTGCCTTTTGTTGGTGCCGGGGCCTTACATCGAGTAGCGCTTCATCTGGTCAATGATCAGTTTCCCGACGGTATCGGCGAAATAAGAGAAGTCACGGATCCGGACAAAATCCTGTCCGTACACCATTCTGGCCGAGGGCAGGTCCACATCCTCTCCGGTGAAGATGCAGATGACCGAGACCCCATCCGCCCGCAGGCGCCGCACCTCATGTGCTGTATCGGTAAGCGCCCGGAGAGCGTCGTAGCTGACGCCGACATCCCGCTCGTCCTTCCGGATCTTCGCAATGTCCAGAGGCTTCACGTCCGAAAGCACGATGAGCATCTTGTGTTCATAGGAGGACTGGGACATCAGGTTTCCGGCTGCCCGGATGGCGAGACCGTCCCGGTTGCAGCCCTCGGTATAGTAATCAAAGATCCCGCTGTTATCCCCGGAAAAGTAATCGTTAAACAGGCGCAGGATGGTGAAGCCGCTCATGGAGCAGAAGCTCATCACCCGGCAGGGGACATGGCAGCGGGACAGCGCTTCGGCGATGATGTACGCCTGGGAGGAGATCTTCGCTGCCCTGGTGATCTGAGAGTGGGATGCGTCCAGAAGAATATCCACGCTGAAATCACCGGCATTCGCGTTCTCGGTTCTGGTAAAGACCCGTTCGTCATCCAGTTTGGCAGCTCGCCAGACGAGCGCCGGATTCAGAATACCGGAATTGGCTTTGACCGGAGCGGGCTGCATATGCAGCAGGACGGAGTTCATGATGCCGGTGCTGAGCCTGAAGATCAGAAGCCGGTGCTGCAGCAGATTCTGCTGATAATAGGCGCGGTTGTTGGCGATCAGCTCCGCCTGACGCTTCCGCTGATGCATTTCAAAGGTGTTGTAGACCCCGTGAAGCTCACAGATCTCGCCCTTTGTGTAGAAGAGATGGGTGAAACGGTGATTCCCGGTACAGAGCTGCTTTTCCAGCTGCACAACGCGTTCTACAGGGTAGATGGACTTCCCGAACTTCGTCTCCAGAAACTCGCGCAGCTGCGACTCGGTGAGCTTGGTGCTGATCGTGTTGTTATAAGCCCAGGGGGCAGCATTCCCGGCGTAGAGGTCTTTCTCATGAATGACGATTCGGCCCCGCTGCAGGAAGGTATCGACCGAGAGCCTCCTGAGGTGGGGCAGCCGGTATTTCAGGCGGATTTTTCCGTCACCGTACAGCCCGAACTGATCATAGAAGAACTGCCTGGCCGTCTCCACGATCTCTTCCGTCGACATTTTGGCGTCGAACTTCAGACCGGTCTCCACTGGTTCCGGGCGCATGCGCTCCAGAACGGGGCGTCCGGAAAGCTCTGTCTCGAACAGGACGGGTTCAAGCGCGTCCCAGAAGATCCCCTCGTAGACGGCGGAATCCCTGTACTTGTCGAGCATGGCAAACAGTTCTTCAAGCTTCTTATACTCGTAGTGGCGTCTTGCGGAACCATAGATGATATTCCAGTAGATATCCACATTGCCGTCGCTGTCGTAGGCCTTGAAGTCCGGCGCAAAAGAATAGTCCTTCGCACAGTTCCATATTAGATTGTCAGCACGCCTTTTTTGAAGGTCGGTGATATTCTGATTCATAGGCATTCCGCAAAAAAGATCGAAAAATGATGGATTTCCCGCCGAAACGCTGATCATGATACTGCAAAAGATCATGATCATTTCTGCAGAAATTTTATTATCATCAGGATGGTTTGTCAAGAGGGGCAGCACTGACCCATGATGCTGTTTCCGGCCGGACTCCGGAGAGAACAGAACGCCTGACCCGTTCAAAGGGAGAGGCGGAACGTCTTGCAACACCAGGCGGGCTATGATAGAATCAGCTTAACCAATCTCCCCTCAGCAGCAATTGCGTGAGAAAAACAGCGAAGGAGGAACCATGATGTCGTCGGATCGGTTTATCAGACTTGTGGAAGAGAACGGTGGGTTTGAGTTTTATCAGGCCTATCAGAAAGATGTCGATCACATTCTTGGCGGGAAAAATAATACATACTGGTATGTTATCGCAAAAAAAGGCAAGCCGATCGAAACGTTTATTGGAAAAAGGAACGGTAATGATTGGGAAGACACCTGTACCAAGGGGACGAAGACAAAGACCATGCCTGCCGGGAGCACAATCGGTCTGATTGAAGAAAAAGCGTTCTTCATGCAGGAGGAAAAATGGGTCAAGGGAAGAAAAGCAAAACTGATCGAAGATGCACACCCGCATTACCACTATGTCTACGGCTTTGGCGATAAAGGCCTTGATGTTTCTGAAAAATACGGTGTCACCATCGCCTTTTCGGATATCAAGGATCTTTCCGCCGGCTTTCATCTGAGATACCTTTATACCGGCAAAGACGTTGATCTTCCGTAAGGATCAGAAGAGCAGTTTTGAACAGGTGTTACAGGAGTTTAAGAGCAGACCGTGACGGCCTGCTCTTCTTATATTCCGAATTGTGACGAAAAAGCGTTTAAGGGGGGGGCGCTTTGTGAACAGGTCGTTAATAATGCTTCATAAAAAAGCTGTTTTTACCCGGAAAATTTGACAATTGACCTGAATTGTGGTAAAACGCGCAAAGCTCATCAAACAATGGAAAGAAGGGATATGATGAGTAAGAACGAAACCATGATGCAGTATTTTGAATGG
>CAZMXF010000031.1:0-15401 GCA_964570015.1 uncultured Oscillospiraceae bacterium
CACCGGGCGTGGTGCAGGCCTCAGCAGCACAGGGCTGGAACGGAAGAAAACAGTCATCCATTCAGCGTTGAAGCGGATTGATCCTGATGAGAAGAATACGGTACGGCTGATGGCGGAGCTGGGCGGCCTGGATATCGCGGCGATGTGCGGCGCCTTCCTGGCTGCTGCGGCAAATCGCATCCCGGTGATCATCGATGGGGCGATCAGCGCTACGGCGGCATATTGCGCCCTGCGGCTATGTCCGGATGCGGGATCGGCCATGCTGGCCAGTCACGTCTCTGCGGAACCGCTCGGCAAACTGCTGCTGGAGAAGCTCAACCTGAGAGCACCGCTGGATGCCGGTATGCATCTCGGCGAGGGGACCGGCGCGCTGATGCTGATGCCCCTGCTGGATACAGCGCTGGCGGTCTACCGCAGCGGGCAGAATTTTGACAGGCTGGGAATCGAGGCCTATCAGCCTCTGACGTGAGGGAGAATATGCTGAGTGTCATTATCGGCGGAGCGGGCAGCGGGAAGAGTGCTTTTGCGGAAGATCTGGTCTGCCGCTTACCTGGCCAGCGGCTCTATATCGCCACCATGACAGCAAAGGATGCAGAAAGCCTGCGGCGAATCGCGAAACACCGCGAGGCACGTGCAGGGCGGGGATTTCAGACGCTGGAACGGGGGCTCAACCTTGCAGGAGCGGTGGAATTCGGAGACGGAATTCCGAAGCGGGCAAACGTGCTGCTGGAGGACCTCTCCAACCTTCTGGCCAACGAGATGTTCCACCTGGAGGGCGGCGGTCCCGATGCAGTCAGACGCGGGCTGCGGGCACTGATGGTCAGGTGCGAAAACCTCACGCTGGTGACCAATGAGATCTTCTCGGACGGAGGCAGATACGACGAAGCGACAGAGCGGTATCTCCGGAACCTGGCTCTGCTGAATCGTGAGTTCGCCAGGGAGGCAGACCTTGTGACGGAGGTCGTCTGCGGATTGCCAAACGTGTTGAAGGGAAAATTGCCATGACGGTATGGAAGAGCATTCTGATTGCATTTTCGATGTTTTCGGCAATCCCGGTTCCGCAGACGGACTGGGAGGAGCGCAGCATGCGTTACAGCCTGTGTGCATTACCCTTGGTGGGGGTGGCTGTCGCACTGCTGAGTTTCGGCTGGGGGAAGCTGTGCATGGTGCTTTCTCTGCCGGAATTGCTGAGAGGTGCGGGATATTGTCTGTTGCCGGTCCTGGTCACGGGAGGGATTCACCTCGACGGATACGCCGACACCTGGGATGCTCTCTCCAGTCACGCCGGCGCCGAAAAGAAGCAGGAAATCCTGAAGGATCCGCATCTCGGTGCCTTTGCCGGGATTCGGCTCTGCATGTATTTTACGGCATCACTTGCACTCTGGTGTGCTCTGCCGGAGGTGAACGTGTTTTGCCTTCTGGGAATCTATGGTTTGTCGCGCTGCCTCTCGGGGATTGCGCTGGTGAGCTTTCCGCTCCGCCCCGGCAGCGGACTGGCCAGAAGCTTCGCGGAAGCGGCGGAACAGACGACGGTACGACGGATTCTGATCGGATCTGCACTGGTTTTTGCCGGACTGATGGGTGTCGGAGGCGGCATCCTCTGTGTGATTGCAGCGATGCTGGTATTCTGGCGGTATAAGCGGCTTTGCGAGAAGAAATTCGGCGGACTCTCCGGCGACCTGGCAGGCTGGTTCCTTTCGACAGCGGAGCTTTGGATGCTTGGGGTGCTGGCGGCGAGCCGGTACATAGGGGGATGGCTTTGATCTTTGTGACAGGACCGCTTTATGCGGGGAAAAAGACCTGGATCCGGGAACAGCTCGGACTGACGGAGGCGGAGCTTGCCGCCTGCGCAGTCTGGGATGTGCAGAATTTGGTACCGACAGGCAACCTCGAAGCACTCGTTGATGAGCTGGCGATGCGGCGCATCGTTATCGCCACCGAGATCGGCTGTGGTGTGGTGCCGACAGATCCAGTGGAGCGGGAGAGACGGGAAGCTGCGGGGAGGCTTTCGTGCCTGCTGGCGGAACGGGCAGAGACGGTAGTACGTGTCTGCTGCGGACTGCCCCAGCTGTTGAAAGGAGAATGGCCATGAAGGTCTGGCTGATCCGGCATGGGCTGACCCGGCTCGGAGAAGAAAAACGCTATCAGGGACGCCTGGACGATGGCCTCTCAAAGGCAGGGAGAGCGGCACTTGTTCGAGCGGACTTCTGTCCGGCACGCGTATATGTGTCGCCGGCATTGCGCGCTCGAGAGACGGCGGAAATCCTTTTTCCGGGGGCGGAGCAGGTGCTTTGTCCGGACCTCCGGGAGATGGACTTCGGAAGCTTTGAAGGCCGCGGCTGGTGGGAGATGGAAGAAGATTCCCAATACCGAGCCTGGGTGGACGGTGGCTGCCTGGGACGATGCCCCGGGGGAGAGGACAAGGCAGAACTCACCGAACGAGTCTGCAGGTGTTTTGATCGAATCCTGAAAGCTGAAACTGAAGCATCGGATGAGGTCGAAAACGTCGTCATTGTAGCCCACGGCGGCACGCAGATGGCGCTTCTGGAAGAAAAGGGAATTCCGCAGCGGGAATACTACCGCTGGCAGAGACCATGCGGTTGCGGCTGGTTGCTGGACTGGGAGCCGAAAAGCGGAACACTTCACGTGATACGGGAGATAACGTTTCTGAAATGAGAATTCTGCTGGCTGCAATATGCGGTTTTGTACTGGATCTGATCCTCGGAGATCCGGAGACGCTCACGCCGATCCATCCGGTGGTCCTGATGGGCCGCTGCATTACGGTTCTGGAATCTCTGCTTCGGAAGTTTCTGCCGAAAACCCGCCGGGGAGAACTGCTGGGCGGGACGCTGCTTGCCCTGATTCTCCCGTTGGGGACACTGCTGATCTGCTGCCTGGTGCTCATGCTGCTGGAGCGGTTCTTGCCCCCACTGGCGTTCCTCACAGAGTGTATCTGGTGCTGGCAGGCCCTTGCGGTGAAAAATCTCCGCGATGAGGCAATGCGTGTTTACCGTACTCTGAAAGAGGGGACGCCGGAAGAGTCGAGAGAGGCAGTGTCACGAATCGTCGGGCGGGACACCAAGGCGCTGGACCGAAGCGGTGTCACGCGGGCAACGGTCGAGACTGTGGCAGAAAACTTTTCCGACGGAATCGCAGCGCCAATGCTGTATATGTTCCTTGGAGGAGCACCGCTGGCTCTGTGCTATAAGGCGGTCAACACGATGGACAGCATGGTGGGGTATAAAAACGAGCGCTATCTCTGGTTCGGTAGGGCCGCGGCCAGACTGGACGACGCGGCAAATTACATCCCCGCCAGGCTGGCAGCGCTGATCCTGATCGCTGCCGCGGGACTCTGCGGGGAAGATGCAAAGGCAGCCGCCAGAATCTGGAAGCGGGACCGGCGGAAACATGCCAGCCCCAATTCCGCTCAGTGTGAGGCGGCAATGGCGGGTGCACTCGGGCTGCGGCTCTGCGGACCGGCGAGCTATTTCGGAAAGCTGTATGACAAGCCTTATATCGGAGACGCCCTAAGGGAGGCGGAGGCGGAAGACATCTGCCGTGCCTGTCAGATGGAAAAGGTCGGGAGCTGGCTGTGCCTCGGCCTGCTGGGAGCGCTGCGCTTAGGCATCTTCCTGTTGGTGAAGGTATTATGAGAGGGATACACGGCGGCGACTGGGCCGGTTTTGAAACAGAATACGGTTCTCTGCCGCTGGATTTCTCAGCCAATGTCAGCCCCCTCGGCCTCCCGGAGGGAGTATACAAAGCGGCACTGCAGGCACTGCAGGAAGCGGATCGGTATCCTGACCCGCTCTGCCGGATACTGCAAAAAGAGCTGGCGGAACAGCACGGAGTTCCTTCGGCACAGATCATCTGCGGAAACGGAGCCGCAGATCTGATCTACCGGATCTGCAGAGTGCTGCGGCCGAAGAAGGCGTTGCTGACAGCGCCGGATTTCGAAGAGTATGGGCAGGCACTGAAGGCAGAAGACTGTGAGATCCGCATCGTGACCCGGTCGGAAACGGATGGCTTTCTCCTGCATCCGGAAGATCTGGCGGAGAGTATCTACGGAGCGGAGCTGCTTTTCCTGTCCAATCCCAACAATCCTACAGGCTTGCTGGCGGGACAGAAGGCCCTGCGGCAGATCCTGAATCTATGTTCAGAAGAGCGCTGCGTGCCCTTGATCGATGAATGTTTTATGGACTTCACTGAGCATCCGGAGGCGGAGAGCCTGATCCCGGCCCTGCGGCAGTTCCCGGATCTCGTGATTCTTCGGGCTTTCACCAAAACCTATGCCATGGCTGGGCTGCGCCTGGGCTATGCCCTCTGCGGAAGTGCAGATTTTGCAGCGCGGCTGCAGAGAGAAGGGCAGCCGTGGCCGGTGTCGAATGTTGCTCAGGCGGCCGGAATTGCAGCACTTCAGGAGATAGATTATGTCAACCGGCTGAGGGCTCTTATCTCGTCAGAAAGAATGCGTTTGATCCGGAAACTGACAGGTTTCGGACTGCATGTTGTTCCCGGCGAAGCCAACTATCTGTTATTTTTCTGTGAAGTCAGGGAACTCGCAGAAAAGCTCCGGAACCGGGGAATCATGATCCGGGACTGCCGGAACTATGCGGGCCTCGCGGAAGGCTGGTATCGGATCGCGATCCGGACAGAAGCGGAGAATGACCGTCTGCTTCATGCACTGCAGGAGGTGCTGTAGGATGGCAAAGTGCATCATGGTACAGGGAACCATGTCCGGTGCAGGGAAAAGCCTGCTGGTGACGGCACTCTGCAGGATTTTTACTCAGGACGGATACATTGTGGCTCCCTTCAAGAGCCAGAACATGGCCCTCAACAGCTATGTCACTGCAGACGGGCTGGAGCTGGGACGGGCCCAGGCGGCTCAGGCTGAGGCGGCGGGGATCCCCTGTGATGTGCGGATGAACCCGATTCTGCTCAAGCCCTCAAGCGACACAGGCAGCCAGCTCATCGTCATGGGAGAGGTGCGTGGCCAGTACGACGCGAAGGAGTATTTCCGGATGAAGCGGACGCTGATCCCGGAGATTATGAAGGCCTACAACAGTCTGGCTGAGGAGCATGACATCATTGTGATCGAGGGCGCGGGCTCTCCCGCAGAGATTAATCTCCGGCAGGACGATATTGTCAACATGGGCCTTGCGGAACTGGTAAACGCACCGGTAATCCTGGCCGGGGACATTGACCGGGGCGGCGTTTTTGCCCAGCTCTACGGTACAGTGGCCCTGTTGCAGCCGGAGGAGCGGAAGCGGGTAATTGGAACGGTAATCAATAAGTTCCGCGGTGATGTCGAGCTTCTGCGGCCTGGCCTGAGACAGCTGGAAGAGCTGACATCACTGCCGGTGCTCGGCGTGATACCCTGGATGAAGATCGACATCGACGACGAGGATAGCCTTGCGCCCCGTCTGGAGAAGACGGAGACGGGGGGGAGACCTCTGGATATTGCGGTGATCCGGCTGCCTCATGTGTCGAACTTTACGGATTTTTCCCCATTGGAGGAGCATCCGGCAGTTGGAGTACGTTATGTAAACCGCGTAGAACAGCTCGGCAAGCCGGATCTGATAATTCTCCCGGGAACGAAGAACACGATGGGAGACCTACGCTGGCTTCGGGAGGCGGGAATCGCTGAAGAAATCCTTGTCCTGCATGAAGCTGGAACAGCAATTATTGGGGTCTGCGGAGGCTATCAGATGCTGGGGAGAAGCCTGTCGGATCCGGAGAACGCGGAGAGCGGGGGAACTGCCGAGGGACTCGGACTCCTGCCCTGCGAGACGGTTTTCACCGGGAAGAAGACCAGAATGCGGAGACAGGCGGTCTGCGATGCGGGACCCTTTGCCGGTGCCAGACTGGAGGGCTATGAGATCCACATGGGCAGGACCCGATCCGCGGCGGCGCCATTCTGCATCATGGAAGATGGCACAGAAGATGGAGCGGTGGCGGAGAACGTGTTCGGCACTTATCTGCACGGCCTGTTCGACAGCGGGGAACTGGTCGGACGGGTGGCCGGGTGGCTCGCGGAGAGAAAAGGAATCCGGATCCCGGAGCAGAAAACAGAGAACCGGGCTGCTTACCGGAATCGGCAGTACGATATGCTGGCAGATACGGTACGGAGCAGTCTGGATATGAAAACGATCGAACAGGCAATGGAGGCCTTCGTGCATGATCAGATCACCGGGACAGATTGAACGGGGCAGCATGGAAATCATCCGGGCGGAACTACGGGAAAGGGGCATTACGCTCCAACCGGAAAATGAGGCTGTGATTCTGCGCTGCATCCACGCCAGTGCCGACTTCGACTACGCCGCGAATCTGCGCTTTACCCCCGATGCGGTGCAGAAAGCCACGGAAGCACTGCACGGTGGTACAGACCTTGTGACGGACACCAACATGGCACTGGCGGGTATCAGCAAACCCGGACTGCTGAAGCTCGGCGCCTCGGCCTTCTGCTATATGGCGGAGAAACAGATCGCAGAGCGGGCAAAGGCACAGGGGACTACCCGAGCCACAGCCGCGATGGATTACGCGGCAGAACAGAATCCCGGCGCGATCCTTGCCATCGGAAACGCGCCGACGGCGCTGCTTCGGATTTCGGAGCAGATCGGAGACGGATTGCGCCCCGCACTGGTGATTGCGGTACCGGTGGGTTTTGTGAACGTCGTGGAGAGCAAGGAGATGGTTTTTGCGGCCTGTGAGGAAGCGGGGGTCCCCTGTATTGCGGCAATGGGACGCAAGGGCGGCAGCAGCATCGCCGCGGCGATCTGCAACGCACTGATCTATTCCGCAGCGGAGCTCCTGGAACCTGCGGCGAGAGGCTGGAACTGACATGAGCGAAAAACACTACTGCTTTTTTCAGAATCGGGACTGTGAGTTCTTTCCCTGCCATGAGAACGTGGAAGAATCGGACTTCAACTGTCTGTTCTGTTACTGCCCGCTCTATACCCTGGGGGAGGCCTGCGGCGGCGGCTTTGTCTATACGGAGAAAGGCGTGAAGAGCTGCGAACACTGTGCTTTCCCTCATCGGCGAGAGAATTACGAGGAGATCCTTCGACGTTTTCCGGAGCTGGCCGCACTGGCAGCAAGACAGGAGAAAAACCATGAGTTTTGAGCACTACATCCGCAGCGGAAACAGGCGACTGCGCTGCGGCTATACCACCGGAAGCTGCGCTGCACTGGCAGCTACGGGAGCAGCGGAATTACTGCTTACCGGACAAGCCCCGGAGACACTGACCCTTCTCACACCCGGCGGGCTCCGGATCGAGACCACACCGGTCTTCTGCCGCATGGAGGGAGACCGGGCAGCGTGCGCCGTACAGAAAGACGCCGGGGACGACCCGGATGTGACCGACGGGATCCTGATTGTCGCAACGGTTGGCAGAACTGCAGAAGGCATAACGATCGACGGCGGAGAAGGAATCGGGAAGGTGACCAGACCTGGCCTGGATCGGGCGGTGGGTGAAGCGGCCATCAATTCCGTTCCTCGCCGTATGATCTTCACTGCGATGGAGACGTTATGTGATGAGCTGAATTATCCGGGAGGTCTGCAGGTCGTAATCTCCGCACCGGAAGGCCGGGAGATCGCGAAAAAGACCTTTAACCCCATGCTTGGGATTGAGGGAGGAATCTCGATCCTGGGGACATCCGGAATTGTAGAGCCCATGAGCGAACAGGCGATTGTCGATACCATCGCTCTGGAAATCCGGCAGAAAGCAGCCTCTGGCAGCAGGAGACTGATCTTTTGCCCGGGAAATTACGGCCTGGACTTTCTGAGCAGAGAGATGCCGGGGCTGGAGGCAATCCCGCGGGTCAAGTGCTCCAACTACATCGGGGACGCTCTGGACCTGGCGATTTTGGAAGGAATGGAAGACGTCCTGCTGATCGGGCATGTCGGCAAGCTGGTGAAACTTGCCGGAGGGATCATGAACACGCATTCACGCATGGCCGACTGCCGCAGAGAACTCTTTTGCGCGCATGCGGCGCTGTGCGGCGCAGACCGGATAATCTGTGAAAGCCTGATGCAGCAAGTAACCACGGACGGCTGTCTGGAAATACTGAAAAATGCAAGATTATGTAAACCAGTGATGGAGAGCCTGCTGCGAGAGATCCAGACAGTCCTGGAACGTAAAAGCGGCGGTGCCTGCCGTTTTGGAGCCGTCCTCTTCTCCAATGTTTATGGCCTGCTGGGCAAAACCGCAGAGGCGGAGATGCTGCTCCGGGAATGGAGAGATACAGAATGAGAGAGGGAATCGGATTCCTGGCCTTCACAGACCGGGGCGAAGCGCTGGCAGAGAAGCTAGCCGGGATACTTGGCGGTGAGACCGCACGGGCGGGGAGAGATGTTATCCTCGGGACCTGGACGGAAGCTGCTTTCCGGGAGAAGGCTGCCCTGGTTTATGTCGGCGCTGTCGGGATTGCTGTCCGGGCTGTTGCACCGTATCTGAAACACAAGGCGGAGGATCCGGCAGTCCTTGCCGTGGATGAGACCGGACACTATGTGATCCCGCTGCTGTCCGGGCATCTGGGAGGTGCGAACGCGCTGGCCCGGGAGCTTGCCGCAATCACAGGCGGAGAGGCGGTTATCACCACAGCGACGGACCTGCACGGCGTGTTTGCCGTCGACCTCTGGGCAAAGCATCAGAACATGACCGTACGGCAGCCGGAGAGAATCAAAACAGTTTCAGCAAAGCTCCTGGCCGGGCGGCGGATTCACCTGGACTGCCGATGGGAGATCCGGGGAGACAGACCGGAAAACGTCCGGATTCTGCCGCAGTCTGATGCAGGTCAGGGGGGAGTACTCCCGAAGACAGAGGATCCGGAAACGGATGTGCTGGTAGACTATCGGGATGCGTCATGTACGGCACTGCAGCTTGTACCTCATATTCTGCACCTCGGCATCGGCTGCCGGAAAGGAACTGGGGCGGAAACGCTGGAAGCCGGCTTGGAACGCTTCTGCCGGGAAAAAAGCATTCTGCCGGAGGCGATCCGATCTGCGGCAAGCGTAGACCTGAAGAGCAGGGAAGAAGGATTGCTTCGTTTCTGCCGGGACCACGGCTGGCCGATCCGGTTTTATACGGCGGAAGAACTCAATTCAGCAAAAGGTATCTTTTCCAGCTCGGAGTTTGTACGCACGGTAACCGGAGTGGACAACATCTGCGAACGGGCCGCAGTCCTGGAGAGCGGCGGACGACTGATCGAATCCAAGTATGCACAGGACGGCGTCACCTTTGCCCTTGCAGAAGAGACAGCATGCTTTGACTGGAGTTGGTGACATGGGAAAACTATATGTGGTCGGGATCGGCCCTGGCGACGGTCGATATTTGACCGAGGCCGCCCGTGCAGCGATTGAAGAGGCGGACGTCATCTGCGGGTATACGCTGTATGTGGATCTGCTGAAGCCGCTCTGGCCGGAGAAACCGACGTACAGCACCGGAATGACCGGAGAACTGGAGCGCTGCCGCTGGTGTCTGGAACAGGCGACCGAAGGAAAGACGGTTACTCTTGTCTGCAGCGGAGATGCGGGTGTCTACGGGATGGCGGCACCGGTTCTGGAACTGGCGGGAGAATACAGAGAGACGGAAGTGGAGATTATCCCCGGTATCACGGCAGCGCTCTCCGGCGGAGCGCTGCTGGGCGCACCGCTGGGACACGACTTCTGTGTGATTTCACTGTCCGACCGTCTGACGGACTGGACACTGATCGAACAGCGTCTGCGCTGTGCTGCGAAAGGAGACTTTGCCATCTGCCTGTATAATCCTGCGTCCCGGCACCGGCAGGACTATCTGCAGCGGGCCTGTGAGATCCTGCTCACGGAGAAGAGCCCGGAAACCGTCTGCGGCCTGGCTCGGGCAATCGGACGCGAAGGGGAGAGGATTCGGATCCTGCGGCTCAAGGAATTGCGGGACACGGAAGCGGACATGTTCACAACGGTGTTTGTCGGCTCCTCTCAGACCAGAGAACTGGAGGGACGGATGGTGACCCCGCGGGGGTATCGTACATGAGATTCGTCATTTTCAGCGGCACCACCGAAGGCAGGAAGCTATCTGCGATGCTGGCAGAGGCCGGAGCGGATGTGACGGTCTGCGTGGCCAGCGACTACGGCAGCGAGGAACAGGGGGAGACACCCTGTGTGAAAATACGGAAGGGGCCTCTGAGTCCGGAAGAAAAGCAGGAACTGCTGTGTGACTGCGTGCTCTGCGTGGATGCGACGCACCCTTACGCGACTCATGTCACCGCTTCTGTACGGGAGGCCTGCCGGAGAGCCGGCGTGCCTTATCTCCGCCTGCTGCGCCCGGCAAGTGATACCGAAGGTGCCAGATGCTTTGAGACCGCGGATGACGCAGCTCAATGGCTGGGAAGGCAGGAAGGAAACATCCTGCTCACCACCGGAGCCAAGGAACTCTCTGCCTATGCGGATATCGATCCGGAACGGCTCTATCCAAGGATCCTGCCGAGTCATGCGAGTCTCGATGCCTGTGAGCAGCTCGGCATCCCGCATCGGAACATCATTGCCATGCAGGGCCCCTTTTCCAGCGAATTGAATCGGGCGATTATTCACCAGTACCGGATCCGATACCTGGTCAGCAAAGACGGCGGAGTACCGGGAGGTTTCCCGGAGAAAGCGGAGGCCGCCCGGGAGACAGGAACAGAGCTGATCCTCCTGTGCCGTCCGGAGGAGACCGGTTCGGATTTTGAAACGGTATACCACAGGTGCATAACGCTGCTTTCCGGCAGCGATGCAATATAATAACGATTCGAAAAGAATCGAAAAAAGAAAAGGAGAAACTATGAAAAAGCTACTCGCGCTTGTTCTGTCCCTGAGCCTGATGCTCACATTCTTTGCCGCATGGAACGGCAGCAAAGTTCCGGCCTTTGCCGAAAACGCGGAAGAAGAGGAAGAGAATTACGAGACCGGCGATGCCTCTCTGGACGACCCGCTGAATGCGGATGAAATCGGGGAGAAGGAACTGCTGGTGGTCTCCTTCGGAACGAGCTTCAATGACAGCCGCCGCATGACCATCGGCGGAATTGAGCGCGCTCTGCAGAGGGCATTCCCCGACTGGAGCGTTCGCAGGGCTTTCACCAGCCAGATCATCATTGACCATGTGAAGAACAGGGACGGTGAGGTGATTGACAACGTCGCCGAAGCGCTGGACCGTGCCGTGGAAAATGGTGTCAAGACTCTGGTCGTGCAGCCGACGCACCTGATGCATGGCTATGAATACACCGATCTGGTTAAAGAGCTGGCGGAATATGCGGATGCTTTCGAGAGCATCACCGTGGGCGAGCCACTGGTGAACAGCGAAGAAGACTTTGCCCTGACTGCCGCTGTGCTGGCAGATGTTACTGCCGGCTATGACGACGGAAAAACCGCGATTGTCTATATGGGCCACGGCACTGAGGCGGCGTCCAATGAGATCTATGCCAAAATGCAGCAGATTATGACCTCGGCAGGTTATGAGAACTACTTCATCGGCACTGTTGAGGCGGAACCGTCTGTCGATGATGTCCTGGCGCTGGTGAAGGCCGGCAGCTATGAACGTGTTGTGCTGCGCCCGATGATGATCGTCGCGGGAGATCACGCCAACAACGATATGGCCGGAGACGAGGATGATTCCTGGAAGTCTGTGTTCGAAACTGCCGGCTACGATGTGGAATGCGTCCTGCAGGGCCTGGGACAGAGCAGGGTGATTCAGCAGATGTTCGTGCAGCATACGGCTGACGCCATAACGAAGCTCGGATGATGGAATCCTTCAGGAAAAATGTCTCTCTGCTCCTGATCGCGGTGATGTTGATTGCAGCCTGCGGTCAGGCAGGAGCAGAGACATCGACCGCACCCTCGCCTGCAGTTGCGGATGCCTCGCAAATGACCACCGTTGAGGACGTCGTGGAAGACGGAATGGTTCCGGTTCCGGGAGAGAAACTTCTGGACGGGGACTATGCCGTCACGGTAGACAGCAGTTCCTCCATGTTCCGCATTGCGGAAGCTGTGCTGCATGTCAGGGACGGAGAACTCACAGCCACCATCACCATGAGCGGCACAAGTTATCTCTATGCCTATCCCGGTACGGCGCTTGAGGCAGCGACCGGTGATAAAAGTGCATGGATCGGCTATACGGAGGACAGCGAGGGGAGATACTGCTTTACCATCCCGGTGGAGGCTCTGGATGCCGGTGTCCCCTGTGCAGCTTACAGTAAAAATAAGGAACTCTGGTATGACCGTACCCTGCTCTTCCGGGCGGATTCTCTTCCGACGGAGGCTTTCCGGGAGGGCTTTTTCGTTACGGCAGAGAGCCTTGGACTCACAGACGGAGACTACCTTGTCGATGTCAGTCTCAGCGGCGGCAGCGGGAAGGCAAAGCTTGCCTCTCCTGCAAAACTGCATGTGGAGAACGGAATATGCACAGCGACCCTCGTCTGGGGCAGCAAGAACTATGACTATATGCGCATCGGCGAGACCAGGTATCTGCCGCTCCCGGACCGGGAAACTTCCACGTTCGAGATTCCCGTCGAGATCTTTGACCGTAACATAGTTGTGATTGCGGACACGGTCGCCATGAGCGAACCGCATGAGATCGAATACCGGCTTCTGTTTTCCTCAGAAAGCCTTCAGCTTCAGAACTCCGAGGCAGCTTCTGCCTCGGAGATGGAGCTGTATGCCGCGGAGCAGTTCCGGGTCGAGTACCGGGAAGATGGGTCAGCGCTGCTGACGCTGGGGGAAAAGGAACGGTATCTTCTCCTGGCCCGTGACGCGAAAATCCCTGCAGAGGCGGAAGAATATAAAATCATACGCACGCCGGTGGAGCGGGTCTATGCGGCCAGTTCCTCGGTTCCGGATCTGTTTCTGCACTGCGGTGCACTCGATCGAATACGCTTTACGAGCACGGCCGAATCCTCCTGGCGTCTTCCAGAGCTAAAGGAGGCCCTGCGGGACGAGAGTATTCATTTTGCAGGGAAATACAGCGCACCGGACTATGAACTCCTGCTGGAAGAAAACTGCGACCTGGTAATCGAGAACACGATGGTCCTGCATAACCCGGAGGTCAGGGAAAAGCTGGAAGCCCTCGGCTTGCCGGTGATCATCGAATACTCCAGTTATGAACCGGAACCGCTCGGGAGAGTGGAGTGGATACGACTCTACGGGCTGCTGACCGGGCATCGGGAAGAAGCGGACGCCTTTTTTCAGAAACAGAGAGAAACACTGGAACACACCGTATCGGAAGCACCGACCGGAAAGACCGCGGCATTCTTTCATATCGCATCCAACGGTGCCGCAGTGGTGCGGCGCAGCAGCGACTACGTCACCAGAATGATTGAACTTGCAGGCGGCAGGTCGCCATTCACGGAACTGCCGGAAGAGGACAACGCTCTCTCGACCATCACGATCCAGATGGAATCGTTCTATGCACAGGCGAGAGACGCCGACGTACTGATTTATAACAGCACCGTCTCCGGAGATCTGGAGCGGATGCAGGATCTGCTTGCAAAGAGCAGCCTGTTTGAAGATTTCAAAGCCGTACAAAACGGCGAGGTGTGGTGCACAGAGCAGAGTATGTTTCAGCAGAGCTCCGCAACCGCCGGGATGATTGCAGACATCCACACGATCCTGAGCGGGGAAGCGGAAGGTCTGGATCAGCTGACCTGGCTGCACCGGATCCGATAATAAAACAGAAAACTACCGCCTGTGATGGGCGAAACGATAGAAAAATCCAGAATCAATAGTCTGCTCAGGGAGGAGGAAAGGAATGAACACGCTCGAATCACCTGCCGCAACGGGAAAAACAGCGGGAAACCGCCACATCAAAGGCTGTTTCGGCATCCTCGTAATTCTGCTGTCGGTGTTCCTGGTGCTGAATCTTCTGGCAGGGAGCACCCGCATCTTGCCTGGAGAAGCCTTCTCCGCCCTGCTCCGCAGACAGACAGAGGGAACCTCTGCGCGTATTATCCTTAATATTCGTCTGCCGCGCCTGCTGGCAGCGGCCGTCCTCGGGGGAGGACTCTCGGTTTCCGGATATCTGCTGCAGACTTTCTTCGGAAACCCAATCGCCGGACCCTTTGTTCTGGGAATCTCCTCCGGTGCAAAGCTCTTTGTTGCGCTGGTGATGATTCTTTCCCTCGGGAAGGGGATCGTTTTGAATTCGGCGGCGATGGTCGCTGCGGCATTCTGCGGTGCGATGCTTTCCATGGGCCTGGTTCTGCTGGCAAGCAGGAAACTCAAAAGCATGGCTCTTTTGGTGGTATGCGGCGTGATGATCGGGTATGTCTGTTCCGCGATTACAGAGATAGCGGTAACATTCGCCGACGACAGCAACATCGTTAATCTCCACAACTGGTCCATGGGCAGCTTTTCCGGAATCGATATGGCGGATGTGACAGTGCTGTCGGGGATTGTATTTCCCGCGCTTTTGCTGGCGTTTCTGCTCTCCAAACCCATGTCGGCCTATCAGCTTGGTGAAGCATATGCACAGAGCATGGGGGTCAATCTCCGACGGTTCCGGGCTGCGCTGATCCTGCTCTCCAGTGTGCTTTCTGCCTGTGTAACGGCGTTTGCCGGGCCGATTTCCTTTGTCGGGATCGCAGTGCCGCATCTGATGCGGAGCTTTTTCCGTACGGCAAAGCCGATCCTGATGGTTCCGGCCTGTTTTCTGGGAGGTGGAGTTTTCTGCTTGCTCTGCGATCTGATCGCGAGGACCCTGTTTGCCCCGACGGAGCTGTCCATCAGCACGGTCACCGCAGTCTTCGGTGCGCCGGTAGTGATCTGGATGCTGCTCACGAGAAAGAGAGGGGGGCCGAGATGAAAACCATTACAAGCACTGTGGTTGGACAAGTCCCGACTCTCTCCACTGAAGATCTGAGCGTCGGATACGGAAAGTCAGCCGTCGTGGACGGGATCCGAATTCGGGTGGAAAGAGGGGAGATTCTCTGCCTCATCGGGCCGAACGGAGCAGGAAAGTCCACCATCCTGAAGACGCTGATCCGCCAGCTCCGGCCGATGGAAGGGACCGTCCTGCTGGAGAATACCCCGCTGTCAGACCTGAAGGAGCGGGAACTGGCGCGAAAGAGTGCGGCGGTTCTGACCGGACGGATTGCCACGGAACTCATAACCTGCGAAGAGATCGTCGCCATGGGGCGCTATCCCTACACCGGAATGTTGGGAATTCTCTCAGAGACGGACAGGGAGAAGGTGGATGAGACAATCCGTGTTGTGGGGATCGAAGAGATCCGGAAAAACGACTTCGACTGCATCAGCGATGGACAGCGGCAGCGGGTCTTGCTGGCCAGAGCGCTCTGCCAGGAACCGAAGCTGCTGATCATGGACGAACCGACTTCATTTCTGGATATCCGGAACAAGCTGGAGTTTCTGAGCATCCTGCGGCGGCTGGTACGGG